>NZ_JAHCDO010000077.1:0-4093 GCF_050768835.1 Bacillus pfraonensis
TAATGCGGACAATCATAAAATTGAAATGGACAAGATCCCTCATTCTCGAAAAAAATGTATATTGTTTCATTACAATAAAAAAACATTAAGTATTTCCCGTGTTTTTGGGTGTGAGTGCTGGCTGGGGGTTTGGGGGGTAGCCCCCAGGAACTTAACGTAACTGAATATGGGATAAGCTTACTGCTTAGATCGATAGGACTGAGCGGTTCGGCAGGTACAATTGCTAGTTCAAGCCGTGCTACTTAATTCCTCGTTTTTGGTATGTTCGGCTTGGCGACATTCCATCACCTGCCGAAACCCACTTATCAATGGTGAAGCGTAGCGGAAAAGGTGGAGATTTTTGAGAGATTTTTTCTCAAAAATACTACCTGTCCATTGATAAGTGGGTAGCCCATTAATAGATATAGAAGAGGTAACCTAGTAAACCCTTGATAAATATAGGTTTATAATTTTCTTGCGTTCGTAATTACGAAAATAAGAGCTAAAAATCCTACTTAAAATTACACGATTTTAAGTAGGATTTTTAGCTCTTATTATAAAAGACACAAGGGGAATTAAAAAAACCCTTTATTTATAAGGTTTTTTTTAACGTAATAGTTACCATATTTGGTATTGATGTTACCATATTTGGTATGTATAATAGTTACCGTATACGGTAACTATTATACAAAGGGAGGTTAAAAAGTAATGTCATCATTAGATAAAGATATCTTTATCGAAGTACCTGATGAAGAAACAGGAGAAATCCAACAATATTTATTAACTCCAGCTAAAAAGAAAAAAGTTTATAAGGGGGATTGGGTCATGGTGTTTCAAGAAGGATTAACATACGTTGCAAAACTCAATTTAAAAGGTGAAACATTGCGTGTTTATATGATCCTATTATCAAAACTAGATTATGAAAATTGGTTAAGAATTAGACAAAAAGACATAGCTGAAGAATTAGGAATGAAACCTCCCCATGTTTCAAGAGCAATTAAAGAACTTTCTAATCATGGTATTTTAGTTAAAGGCCCTAAAGTAGGTGCTTCTAATACATATCGTTTAGATCCTTCATTTGCTTTTAGAGGACGCGATAAAAATCTAGAACAAGTTAGAAAAGAAGTAAAACACCTTAAAGTAATAAAATAAAAAAACACTAAAAAGTACCCAAGCTTAAAAATATGGGTACTTTTTAGTGTTTTTATTTCTTTTTTGCATCTAATAAACACGTTTTTTTATAAATTCTTATAAATTTATCTTTCTAAACCACTATCTCTATCTCTATTTCTATTTTTCTCTTTTTTCTTTTGCTGTATATCTTTTAAAGCAAGATCATATCCCTTTCTTTCATGTTCAGTTAAATTATTTTCACTAAATCGAGTATTACTAAACGGATTTAAAGTGATATTCACTTTCTTCTTGCAATACCCTACAATTTGTTGAAATTTCTCCAATCCTTGAGGAACTCGTTCTTTATAAAACTCCTGCATTTGTGCAAATAACTTTTGAAGTCTCTCATATTTCGCTTTATATGGTTCTAATTCTTTTTTCTCTTTTTCTAAACGTTTTACAGTTGTATGTAAATTTGTATGATTCACTTCCAACGCATGATTTTTCCTCTGTAGCGTCTCATTTTCCCTTTTAAAGGCCTCTGACGCTTTTGCAAGGGTTTTAATCCTTTGAAAGTCTTCTAACCCAATTTCGACCGTTTTAGAGCGGATGAGACCCCCTTTTTCCTTCACAGGCATCTCTTCTACTCGTTTTCCTACTTTAACAGCTCTTTTTAAAACATTTAAACGATTTTGCATTTGCTGCATCGATTTCTCTATTTGTTGTTTTTCCAACTCTTTCTCTACAAGAGTATCTTCTAACACTTGTACTTCTTCTTTTGCAGTCAAAGCTTTAAAACGTGCGGTTTCAATATGTTTTTTATCACTCGATACTCCACGCTCTAAATCAAAGTCTTTCTCCACCATATGAGCATAAAAATCATCCTGAAGTGAAACTAATTCTTTACGGTTAAAAATCTGTTTCGCTGATAACTTCTTTTCTTCCGTCACTGGAACCATTCCTACATGCATATGAGGTGTTTTTTCATCCAAATGTACCACTGCATGTACAATGTTTTGTTCTCCATATCGTTCTTTAAGAAAGCTATAAGCTTCCTCAAAGAATTCTTTTTGAGAATCCGAATTTTCTTCACTTAAACGCTCAAAAAAACCTCTATCACTTGTTACCACAAATTCGCACATCACAACCGCATCTTTTCGAATCGCTCGATTGGTCTCTACGTTTTGTTCAATTTTTTCTTTTATTGTTTTCAAATAATCAATGTATTGATCGTTATGTAAATCATAATTCAAATGACTTTGTTCTTTTTCAATATCAGGATTTGTATGACTTTCCTTTTCTCGTTGATTATGAATCTGGATTCCTTTCACATCTCGCATTTTAAATTTCTGCATTCTACAAATCGCAAAACTCACGAATCCTCACCTCAACTTGTCCTCATTTTTCTCTTTATTTTGTTCTCGACCACTCTATAAAGTATATATACTTTTCTACTGTTTTTCGGTGGACTTCCATGTAAAGTATAGCACACTATACTTTACTATCATAAAGAGTGTGCCCCTACGGGGGATTCGGCAAGCCGAATAAAGACCTTGGGCTTTGCCCAAACCCACTGGGGAATTCTTCCCCAGACCCCATAAAAAAACACCCCCACCCCCCTCATTTTTTGAGGGGGCTCCCTCGCCGGTAGGCAGGTCAAAACGGTTACCGTTTTGACACATCAAGAGGATTTGGGTGTAGTGAATTTGTCAACTCCTTAATGCTCCTTCATTTCGCTATCGCTTCATTGTGTCCGCTTACCGTTGACAAACATTGATTTTACATTATTAATTATGAAAACAAGTATCCCAGAATGACTTAAAATACTATCCTTTTTTTTATTTTTTATCTTCTTATTTTTGAGTTTAAATACGCTTTTTATTATAAATAGTTTTTAAAATAGTACTTAAGACTATAACAAATACAATTAATAAACATAAGATATATTAACCACAATGATTAAACATTTTGAAAACACGTTTTCTAAAATGAAAGCGTGTTTTTTGTTATAAACTATACTTAATCGTACAATGTTATTTATCCAATCAAATTCTTAAAATAAAAATAAAATAATATAAGACATAGTTTCACTTTAAGTGTTCTCTATCAAAGGAGGACACTTTTTATTTGTAAAAATAAAAAAGAAGGAATTTATTATAAAATCCCTTCTTTTGATGAATATATACAATTATTGTGAAGCGATTTCTAAAAATGCATAACTAACCGCTAAAACGCCAGCAGCAAGACCTACAGCTGGAACAAATATTTGAATTTGAACCCTGTCACCAGCTACTAATGGTACATCTTGTAATTGTATTGTTCCTCTTGCTAAACCAAGTACAGCTATAATACCAGCAAGGGCTGTAAAAGGTCCTAAAAATGAAATAGGACTAAGAGGTACTGGCGTAGTACTTCCAGCTGGAACTCTTACTACTTGTGCAATAATACCTGATCCAGCTGGCAAAGTTGCCAAAAGACCAATTAAAGAAAGTCCTGCATTTATATCATAAATACCTGTTGCTGTTACTTCTAAAGCATTGAAAGTCCCTCCACCACCTGGGTCTAAAGGTAAAACAATACTTGGTGTAATTGTAGTTTCATCTCCAGGTAATGCAGTATTAAAATTAATTGTAGTAGTAATAGGAGTACCTCCAAGCAATGGAACCGTTATTATTTGTGGAATTGGACCATCTTGAGCTGCAAGAAAACCTGACCCAAGCCCAAAACGTGGAAAAGGTACAGAAATAGGGGACGGAGTAGGACATGGAACATTAACAGATGACAGACAATTAAAATGGGATCCATGACAATTAGACATAATTTCACCACCTTATTTTATGATTCTTTTATATTTAATGCGGACAATCATAAAATTGAAATGGACAAGATCCCTCATTCTCGAAAAAAATGTATATTGTTTCATTACAATAAAAAAACATTAAGTATTTCCCGTGTTTTTGGGTGTGAGTGCTGGCTGGGGGTTTGGGGGGTAGCCCCCAGG
>NZ_JAHCDO010000085.1:0-3505 GCF_050768835.1 Bacillus pfraonensis
TCCATAGATACCTCCGTTGTTTATATTATTCCCATAATTGTAATTTATTTTTAACATATTGTAAACTTTTTTTAACAATTAAATAAGTGTATATAAGTAATACATGGTGTCTGTCAACGGTACCGGACCGATCCCGAAAGGGAACGGGAGGATAAGGAGTTGACAGACTTACTATGTAACCCTCTTGCAGAACCAAAACGTTCATCGTTTTGGCCTGCCAACCGGCGAGGGAGCCCCTCAAAGATTTGAGGGGTTGGGGAGTTGGATTGAGGGGGTCTGGGGAAGCGTTCCCCAGTGGGTTTGGGCAAAGCCCAAGGTCTTTATTCGGCTTGCCGAATAGCCCCGCAGGGCACACCTTTACGATAGTAAAGTATAGTGTGCTATACTTTACATGGAAGTCCACCGAAAAACAGTAGAGAAGTATATATACTTTATAGAGTGGTCGAGAGTAAAATAAAGAGAAAAAATAGGACAAGTTGAGGTGAGGATTCGTGAGTTTTGCTATTTGTAGAATGCAGAAATTTAAGATGCGAGATGTGAAAGGAATCCAGATTCATAATCAACGAGAAAAAGAAAGTCATACAAATCCTGATATTGAAAAAGAACAAAGTCATTTGAATTATGATTTACATAACGATCAATACATTGATTATTTGAAAACAGTAAAAGAAAAGATTGAACAAAATGTAGAGACTAATCGAGCGATTCGAAAAGATGCGGTTGTGATGTGCGAATTTGTGGTAACAAGTGATAGAGAATTTTTCGATGTGCTGGATATGGTTGATCCAGCTCAACAAAAGGTGTTTTTTAAAGAAGCGTATAGTTTTTTAAAAGATAGATATGGAGAACAAAATATTGTACATGCAGCTGTGCATTTGGATGAGAAAACACCACACATGCATGTTGGAATGGTTCCAGTGACTGAAGAGAATAAACTATCAGCTAAACAGATTTTTAACCGAAAAGAATTGGTTTTACTCCAGGACGATTTTCATGCTCATATGGTAGAGAAAGGATTTGATTTAGAACGTGGAGTATCTAGTGATAAAAAGCATATTGAAACCGCACGTTTTAAAGCTTTAACCGCAAAAGAAGAAGTACAAGTGTTAGAAGATACTCTTTTAGAGAAAGAGTTAGAGAAACAACGAATAGAGAAATCTATGCAACAGATGAAAAATCGTTTAAATGATTTAAAAAGAGCAGTTAATGTTGGGAAAAAGGTAGAAAACATGTCTGTGAAAGAAAAAGGTGGGCTTATACGCTCTAAAACGGTCGAAATTGGAGCGGAAGATTTTAAAAGGATAAAAACCCTTGCAAAAGCATCAGAGGCCTTTAAAAGGGAAAATGAGACGTTACAGAGGCAAAACGATGCTTTGAAAGTGAATAATACAGATTTACATACAACTGTAAAACGTTTAGAAAAAGAGAAAAAAGAATTAGAACCATATAAAGCAAAATATGAGAGACTTCAAAAATTATTTACGCAAATACAAGAGTTCTATAAAGAACGAGCTCCTCAAGGGTTGGAGAAGTTCCAACAAATTGTAGGGTATTGCAAGAAGAAAGTGAATATCACTTTAAATCCTTTTAGTAATACTCGATTTAGTGAAAATAATTTAACCGAACATGAAAGAAAAGGGTATGATCTTGCTTCAAAAGATATACAACAAAAGAAAAAAGAGAAAAATAGAAATAGAGATAGTGGTTTAGAGAGATAAATAAAAAGAACTCTTAACAGAGTTCTTTTTATTTTATTCCTTCTCTTTCGCGTAAGGCTTTGAATCTATCAAATTGGCTTCGATATTGATAATCTTTATTTTCCTTTTTACTAACAAGGATATTACCATCATATTTTGCGAATTTTTTACTTGTGTTTTTATCTGTCCATGCAAGGTCTTCATTAACTACATAAACATTTGATGTGCCCATTTTTAATACATCAATAAAACCGTTTTCTTCAAGGATTTTAATTGCTCTATAAATCGTCATTCTTGATTTTCCGAAATAATCTTCAAAAACTGAATATGAACAGGCTAAAGCATTACGGTTGTCCATATGTTCTAATATAAAAAATAACAAACTACTAGCAAATGGCTGTTTGGTCATTAACCAGCGTAATTCAGGCATATTATCACGATATAATTGTATAAAGTTATAGTTCTTTTTTTCTTCTTCTTTTTGTTTTTCTGTCTTCTCTTTTTCGTTCTCAATCTCTAATAATTTTTGAATTTTGTTCAATTCTTCGCTAGTCAATTCAACTGTAATCTTTTTTTCTTCATGATCCAATTGCAACACCTCTGATACCATTTTTAAACCTCCTATGTATCACAAGTTATGATACATTTATGTATCAACTTTGTTACATCGTATAACAAAATAGAGGACACGTAAAGACATTTATGTTACATGTTGTAACATAAATGTATCACAAGCTATGTTACATTTATGTATCACAAGCTATGTTACATTTACTCTTTAAAAAGCCTTATTTATCAAGGTTTTTAGCTTATCCCTTTCTATATCTCCTAGTAGGGCTTTCCACAATGCAATGGTCGAGTAGTATTTTTTGAGAAACCCACTCAAAAAATCTCCACTCTTTTTCCATTGCATTGTGGAATTCGGCAGGTGTGAGAATCTCGCCAAGCCGAACATACCAAAAACGAGGATTTAGGTAGCACGACTTGGACTAGCAATTGTACCAGCCGAACCGCTTAGATCAGTTGTCCGCAAAATATCTCTTACTCTATATTTTTATGACATTATAAGGGGCTAGCCCCTCGCTTCGCTTCACCCCAGCCTTACCTCACACCCAAAAACAAAGGGTATTAAGGTGATGAACTATTTTCAATTTAATATTTTTTTCTCAACACTAAAATAGATATTGAGTAAGAACATAATACTCCAGTTAATAAAAATGTATTTGCTAATTTATATTGTTCACTTGTTAATGAGTAAAGATTGCCTATTAGAAAAATAATTGAATACGCAAATAAAAATACAAACAACGAAACTTTTGCAGCACTTCCTGTAATTTTTTCTCCTCTTTCATCATTTTCTTCTTTCGTCGCAAAATGTGTAGAATATAATACCCCAATTAATCCAACGATTGATATAACAACTCCAATTATCATTATCATTCCATTTCCTCCTCTATCGTATATTGAAATACTTTATGGAACTCTGTACCAAGAACACGGGCAATTTCAAAAGCTAAAATAAGAGATGGATTATATCGATTTGCCTCAATTGAGGCAATAGTTTGTCTACTAACGCCTACACGTGTTGCTAATTCAGTTTGTGACCACCGTTTTTCTGCCCGCAGTACGATTAGATTGTTTCGTAACGTCCCTTTCTGTTCCATAGATACCTCCGTTGTTTATATTATTCCCATAATTGTAATTTATTTTTAACATATTGTAAACTTTTTTTAACAATTAAATAAGTGTATATAAGTAATACATGGTGTCTGTCAACGGTACCGGACCGATCCCGAAAGGGAACGGGA
>NZ_JAHCDO010000001.1:0-240330 GCF_050768835.1 Bacillus pfraonensis
AATGTAACAGAGTGTTACACTTTTTCTTATATATCGCACTTAAACTAAATGATGCTTCCATTTTAACAATAGTTCTTGCAGCTTTTGTTCTTCTTCAGCAGTAAAACAGCTACAATTTTCTTGTAAAAACCCTGCATACTTCACATCGACTTTCTCTCTAATTTCTTCTCCCTTTTCAGTTAGAAAGACAAGTGTTTCACGTTGATCATTTGGATTCTTTTCCGTTGCAACATACCCGTCTCTCTTCATCCGCTGAATCATCGTAGTCATATTACTTGGAACACACCCCATATTTTCAATCAGCTTAGACATCGATATCTTTCCGGACTTCGCAAGCACTTGTATCACACCAAATTGGACATAGCTTATACTATGCTCTGCTATCGCCTTATCCAAATTTCTTTGCAATTGATGATAGACATCTCGAATACTTCCGTATAATTCTCTTTTTTTCATTTCCATTCGAAAAAGCCTTTCATTTTTATTTCATATATAAATCCTATTCCCATATATTTCATATGTCAAATAAAATAACCTTGTCTTGGTGGATTTTCCCCATACCTCCACCAAGACAAGGTCTACGACAATCTAATCTTTTCAATACAATTATGTATATTTTACAAGTTATTTTTTCGCTTGTTCCCCACTCGCTATTAACGTACTTCCTGAGAATGTCTCTTTTTGCATGAAGACTTTATTAACCAAATCTTTCTGCTCATCTTGCGACATTACACCTTTCCCTTCGCCAAGATTACCGCTTTGTAATTTCCAAATCGTATTATGATCAGCGTCAACTTTTTCATATTTCCCCTGTTTCCATCTTTCTAAAATATCTATATATGCGCTTTTTTGATTCAAATTACCACTCTTAACAATCTCTATTAAACTTTCAATTCGTTCTTGTGTTATAAAAATATAACCCCATTTTTGATCTACTTTTACTTTTTGATGTGCCATTTCATGTAATGCAATTTGCACTTTTTCATCAGTCCACTTAAAATTTTTATTAAAATCACTATTTGGCAAAGAGTAATTCCCATTCTCTAACAGTTTTGCGTTCTCTGCTTTCACTTTACTATCAGCTAACACTTCCACTGCTGGAGCTGCAGTTGGTGCTTTTTTGGCAGCTGGTTTACTAGTATTAAGATAATATAAGATACCGTAAGTAAGTGCTACACCCATTACTGCCATTCCAGCAATTATCCCTAATATTTTTAATAGTGTTTTCATTGAACACATGTCCCCCAACATTCCATCACTCATTTTCTTTCTAGTTATTTTTTTATAACTCGTTATAAAAGATTCATTGAAGATGCTTTTTTCATAAAAATTCTCCCTCAAAAGTATTATTTTATTAGTTTCTTTCCTATGTTTCCTTTTATTGTATTTCGATTCAGTTTTATATTGCAAGATTATTCTGTAAAAAGATTATAATTTTCTAACATTCAGATAGGAATTTCCTCACATTTTATCTCTTTTCGCAAAATGTGATTAGCTTTATTCAAACTATACATCTTAAAATCAATTGCATATAGAAACAAGCACAGTCTATGTGAGTATTGATAAAGATGTATTAGAACCTCGTGACGCTATTACAAATTGGGATCAAGGACATATGAATTTATCAACATTATTACAATATGTTCGTTCTATAAAAAACAAAAAATCCGTTCACGGCATTGATATTTGTGGTGAAATTTCATTCACCCTCACCAACTGAAATATTTTTTATCAGAGTATCAAGAAGCTATTATAAAAAATGAAACAGCAAATGAACAAATCTTAGAAGCCATCTATCAAACCTCTAAAGATTATAGTCATACGTGATAATCCACAAAAAATAACGAGTACATTGATTGATACAATGTACTCGTTATTTTTTACATTATGAATGATTTTTTCTAAACAAAGGAGTATCATTATCCATCTCCCTATTATTATCCAATATTAAGCTGTCTTGCTCTTTTTCCCCATAGTGGTCTCCATAGTACTATCGAAGCAATAGTAAGTAAAAATGTAGTAATCACACTTCCTTCAATTCCAAATGCTCCTCCATGTAGCGCCTCCGGCCCACTTGTTGTTGATTTAAATAAAGGAGTCGAATATATTGTCATTCCACTTACTGCAAAACCGTACACATTATATTGAGCCCAATTCCAGATAGAATGCCAAGCACATATCCCCAAAAGACTATTCTCTTTTAACACATAAAATGCCGCAAATACACCAACTAATATGATATTTGATATCGAAAGAATTGTAATACTTGGATTAAGTAGATGGAGAAATCCAAATAAAAATGAGGTAACAACAACTCCGACCCATATCCGGCTTCTAACTGAAATAACTGGAAATAACCAACCGCGTACAACAATTTCTTCTGTAGCACCTTGTACTAAAAATGCAATTAAAGAACTTAATATTCCCAATATGACTGTACTTGAAATCTGTTGCAGCTGTAAAGTAACAGAACCGATTAAAATTAAAATGACAACTGGTATTGTTATAAATATAAATCCAATAAATGCTCCGCGTACATATTTTTTCAAAGCATTATCTTTCCAAAAACCAATTGATGAAAATGACCGCTTCTCTACAAAACGAACCCATAAAAATACAAATAAAATTGCTCCGCCAAACGTTAGTAACATATTTAAATTGTTATAATGTGCTTTCATAAATGTCGTTTCTGCTTTTGGCAAGAACAACATAAATAAAATAAACAATTCACCAAGAGTTAAAAATACAACCGATAATATTACTGCTAAAATTGGATGTACTTTCTTACGCCCTTCCTTTGCTGCTTCAATTGTTTTGAATCGGCTATTGTTCAAAATTACTCCTCCCTTTCTTTTTTAGTTTTCACCTATTACAGATATTCCCTATTCTACATTAAATCTATTATTCCCCATAATTTTTAAATACAACAAGGACTGCTACTTATAATTACCTAGGGGATGTTTAAATTAGAAATAATACATTCATAAAAAGGACCTTATTCTTTCATTTTGTTAGATACATGCTATACAATCACCTCTTGTTACAGTAACGTTATTGAAATATAAGTCAGCACAAAAAACCATTTGTTTCCAACACTTGCTATTTCTCTCCATTTGTTGTAAGATAAGTCTTAAGGTCAAATTTACAAAAAGTTTCACTTTACATATTATCAAGCATCTATTAAGGATAATAAGTGTTCCTAATCGGTTTTTGATAATATGTGAATTTTTATTTTCGTTGAAATAAGACGGATCATATTGTAATTTATTTTTCTTATTTTTAGGAGGCACTTACCATGACATTAACAGGTAAAGTAAAATGGTTTAACAGCGAAAAAGGTTTCGGTTTCATCGAAGTTGAAGACGGTAACGACGTATTCGTTCACTTCTCTGCTATCACTGGCGAAGGTTTCAAATCTCTTGACGAAGGTCAAGAAGTTAGCTTCGAAGTTGAAGAAGGCAACCGCGGACCTCAAGCTAAAAACGTTGTAAAGCTATAATTTAAACAATAAAAAGGTTGTTACCATCGCACGGTTAACAACCTTTTTAATATATAATTTAAAAATTTTTACATAAAAGGAGTGGTCACATGTATCGCAATCGAAAGAACGATGTAGCAGAAGTACCACCAGAACAAACCCCTGTTTGGGAATGTGAATCAGAGGATTGTTTAGGATGGATGAGAAAGAACTTTTCATTTGAAGAAGAGCCAAAATGCCCTTTATGTAAAAGTAACATGAAAAGCGGAGAACGTTTATTACCTAAATTAGGTTAATGGTTTCATATCCCTCTTATCTTTTGATGAGAGGGATTTTTATTATTCCTCTTCATATTTATATATCCTAGTTCTTCCCTATATCTGTTCGTATTATAGAATAGATACAAGCATCGTGCTGTTTTCCACCTTGCTGAATATATCCGCGCAAGATTCCTTCTTTCTGAAACCCTATTTTGGATAGCATCTTGCACGAGGTGACATTTTCAGGGTATGTAATTGCTCCAATTCTAAATAAACCTAATTCCTGAAAACTATAAGTAATAATTTTCCGAGCAGCTTCTGATGCGTATCCTTTTCTCCAATAGGAAGGATGTAAATCATATCCAATTTCCGATCGTTTACTCCAAAGTTGTAAATTATTTAATCCAATTGTGCCAATTAACGTACCTGTTTCTTTTAATACAATTCCCCATCGAATTGCACGTTTTTCAAAAAAGTTTTTTGAAAAAGATTCAATCATACGTGAAGCCTGACCAAATTCTGTAAAGAAATTCATTCCATAATAACGCGTGACTTCTTCAAGCGAAAAAATTTCATATATTTTTTGACAATACGATTGATCAATTTCAACTAAATGTAACCGCTCTGTTTCTAAAACAGGAAATGCCATGAAAACCCTCCCTTTCTACTGATTTATTATACCAGAAAAACCTTCTCTTATTGAAAGGTTTTTCTGATATAGAATCCTGTTTTCAAAATCGATGAAACAAGATTTCCAGGTGTTTTTCTTAATTTATTATGCATATATACAATAATCACTTCATTTTCAAGCTAACAGAATTAATAATCTAAATTATATTCTTTTTATTTTATTAAGTAGTTTTATGAATCACATACCATTGAATCACATATTTTTAATACTTACTGGATAAGAAACACAAATCTTATGTTTACTGATTTAACGATAACTGCAATCATTATGGTTACAATAATCGGACTCCTGTTAGCATTCGGAACATGGAACATGGGAAATGAACTTAACAAATAAAAATAAGAATTAATACTTCTTCATTTAAAGGTAGAAGCAACTCCCTCTATCTTAATAAAGTGAAACTTTAATCAGTGGGGGTTTTCTTCATCCCCCACTGATTATTAGTTGAACCAATCGGGCCTTTACGGGCAGTTTATCTCCCACCTAACTTCTTTGCTTCCGCCGAATTTTGAGGTGGGAGTATTACTGCCCGTTAGTGCGGGATAAAAATTTGTTTTATGAATATATTTTTTACATTCACAAAACAAATAATTAGATATTAATGTTAATAATGTAAATTGTTATTCAACAAGAAGATCAGAGTGATATTAACGGAGGTGATTGAAGAAAATGTATATTTTTATAGGCATTGCTCTCTTGTTCATTTTGTTTGTTTTTTTATTCGCACAAAAATTCACACCCAACTCAGCGATGATGACAAGTTTCAAAGGAAACAGCTTCAAGACATTTATAATTGGACTTGTAATCGCCTCAGCATTATCACTTTCTTATGGGTTTTATCACGCAGCTACTTACCAACCTTCCATGCTAGATATTAAAATAAACAACACGCAATATATCGTTTCAGGTGATATCGGTGAATTTGGCTACTCCTCAGAACAATTAATCAAAAAAGAAAAAGAAGCTGAACTTTATTTTACTTCTTGGAAAACATTAAATCTAAAAAATTCTCAAATTACAATTAACTACCCTTCTGGTAAAAAAGAAACTTGGAAACCAAATATTTCTCTAATAAAAAATACATCCACAAAAGAGTTAAAAGAAAAATATAAAATAAAAGAGATTTATGTGCTCTCTCCTTATTCATTTAAAGAATCCGGGGACGTCACATTAACAATTACAGAAAATAAAACGATACGTGCAAAAACTGTAATCAACGTTAAATAGTAAAGAACTTTTAGTAAAAATAGACGAAATCCCTCTCTTATACTAGAGAGGGATTTCGTCAAAAATATAAAAATTCCTTTATTCAAAATGATTATTCAATGCTTTTACAATCTTCTCTGCCGTTTTCTTTCCATTTCCTATACAAGCTCCAATACCCACACCATAATATGATGCCCCAGCTACATATACATTTGGAAAAATAGCTAATAATTTCTCATTTAAAGATTGAACCGCATAGTTATGTTCCAAATGATAATTTGGCATTAAATCTTTCCAATCCGTAACTTCAACAACTTGCGGTTCCCCTTGAATCCCAAGACTTTTCTCAATATCAGATAAGGCAACTTGAACTAATTCTTCCTTACTTTTATGTTTCATTTTTTCATAAGCAGGATTTGAACTTTTATAAAACATCCTTACCAATAAATTTTGCTTACCTGATGTATGCTTCCATTTCCTACTCGTCCACGTGCATGCATCACAAAATAAATCACTATTTTCCGAAACAATGAAACCCGTTCCATCCGCTGGTAATTGCTCATCAGGTATTTCAAATCCTAAATAAACGCTAATCAGGGAAGAATTTTTCAACTTATTGAAATCATCATCCAATTCATTAGAACTTAATAATGTTTGTGCAATATCATGTGGAGCAGCTAAAACAACGTAGTCTGCTTTTATTGTTTCTTGATTTGAAAAAGAAACTTCATATCCGTCGTCTACTTTTTTGACATTCGTCGTTGTTACTCCTTTTCGTATGTCTGTCTCCGTCAATTCCTCTTCTAAACGATTAATAATCGTAGAAAGGCCTTTTTTAAATGATAAAAACTTCTTATTCCCAACAGCTTGAAATTGTTTTTTATTTACTTCAAAGCCTTTTATAATACTGCCATATGTATTTTTATAATCAAGTAAATAAGGTAGTGTAGACGCCATGGTAAGCTCATTCAATTTACCAGAATACACTCCTGAAAGAACGGGCGAAATCTGCTTCTCAACTAACTCTTTTCCTAAAAAGCTTTCTAAAAATACAGCGAGTGATGTATCTTTCGTAAAATCTTTGTTCTTTGTAATGAAGTCTTTTAGCGCAATGATTTTCCCCTTCTTTGAAACTAACGTACTACGAAATAACGATTCTACACTCATCGGTATACCAAATACTGTGTCAGCAGGAATCGGATGTAACGTATCATTTGCGTAAATATAAGAAATGCCCGTTTCATTGTATACTAATTCCTCTTCTAATTGTAATTCTTTTACAAACAGCATAACATTTTCGTTTCGAGCAACAATCGAATCGGCCCCTGTTTCCATAATAAAATCTTTTTCTTTCACACTGTGAATTTTTCCGCCTAAATATTCATTTTTTTCTACAAGGATTAATTCCAAATCTATATTGTAATCCTTTTTTAATCTTTCTAAATAATACATAGTAGAAAGACCTGTAATTCCTCCACCTATGACAACAACTGTTTTCATACTCGCTGCGCTGCTACTAAAAACATAGACAAACATAATCATCTACGTTAGATCATTCTTGCTTCTATGTGCCTCGCTTCGCCACTTACTCGCTACCACAATTTGATATAGCACTCCACAAGCGTAAATTCGGATGTAGCCCACCCTACATATATACGTTATCGAGATGTGATGATCGTATATTCTGTTGCATATTTCAAATTTAGACTTGCGTTAAAGTCTCTATCCATTTCAACATCGCAGTTATCACATTTAAAAATTCTATCAGATAAACGTAAGTCAACTTTTTTATATCCACAACAAGAACATGTTTTCGAACTAGGATAAAAACGATGTACCATTCTTAATTCGATACCATATTCATTGCATTTATACGTCAACCATTCTCTAAAGCGATAGAATTTCTGCACAAATACTGCACGTGACAAATGACGATTTTTCATCATCCCTTTAACATGCAAATCTTCAATTGTTATATACTTCGGTTTGACTTTCACTAAAGTATTTACAACATATCTAATATATTCCTCGCGGATGTTCGCAAGGTGATTATGAAGTTTTTGTATCACTAGGATTTGTCTATTGATATTCTTTTTAGTGGCAGATTTTTCACCTCTCTTTTTTAAATATTCATATTTACGACTTAAAGATAGGCCCCAATCTATCTTTATACGTAATCACAATTGTACCTATCTCATTTGCCATGCATGTATTGATGAAATCGTGCCATTTTTTACGGTTATAATTCATTCCCTTATTATTATAACCAAAAATTAGCTTTCTCGGCTAACAGCTGACAAAGTTCGTAAAATGTACATACTATTTCTACTTATGCTTTCAATAACATTATATAGTTAATTAATTTGTCTAGTTCTTGGCTAACTGTAAGCACCTTTTCATGTTGAAATCCATAATTCGATACTAGTGTAAATAATTCTTCTTTTTTCACTTCAATGATTTGCTCTAATTTTCTCATCTCCATACCGTATTTAATCGCTCCAATTTAAAATGTATGTACTTTAGTATAAAGTATTTACATAATAAGTAAAAGAACCAATTTTAAGTCAATCGGGCACCTTTAAGCACAAATGGGTGAATATGCCCTAATTCATATAGGATATATGAATTACTAAACATGCTATATCAAAGAAAAAAAGAGACTTAGAAGGATCATTTCCTAAGTCTCTTTATAAGATGATACGAAAACATCCGTATAGCTTCCTTGCTAATAACTGATAATGCAGTGGAAATTCTCTATTGTTGAATCTTTATGCCCAGAATTCCTTTTTAAAATACAATATTCTTTTTACAATTATTATTAAATTATATAAACGGTCTTACCTTAACAATCTCACCATAACAAAAAAGCATGACAATTTTATATCATACTTTTTGTTTTTTATTATACAACTTCTTTATAGATTCCGTAACTACACTATAAATTCTACACTTTTCTTAAAATCATCCAACTTTTAATTATGTACAATTGAACCATTTGGCCGAAAGCGACTCATCATAATTTCATCAATAAACTTACCGTGAGCTTTTAAACTTCCCCTTTTTATCCCTTCTTCTCTAAATCCAAATTTTTCATATAATGCTTTTGCCCCAGGATTTATTTCCAAAACACCAAGTTCTATCCTCTCTAGCATTAACCAATTGTCTGCAAGATCCAACATTTTCATCAGCAGAGCTTTTCCAATCCCTTTATTATGAAATTCACTATCTACACCAATGAATAAATCTCCCGAATGTGCTCTTCGTCCTTGTCCTTGCGTTAAACCAACAAATCCAATAACTTTTCCATCATACTCCGCCACAAATTCAAATTGATTCGGTGCTAAATTTCTAATTCTATTTTCCATTGCATCTACCCGCATACTAGGTAAGAAAACCATATAAGGTAACACTTCATTTTGTATGCATATACGATGAATCGCTCTAGCATCTTGTATTTCTACTGCTCGAATTGTAACTTCCATCATAATCCCCCCCATTTCCCAACTCATACACCTTAAAGATTCCTTACTACGGCGCAAAATTCCTACTTGAAGTTGTTTTTTGTCTCATGTCTACATAATTAATCCCATAGAATGACAACATTTTTTTCCTGAATTGTTATATAATTGTTGAGATGAATCTATTATTTATTAGGGGGATACAAAATGACAACACTAGGCATCATTCGCCATGGCAGCACACATTGGAATAAAGAAGATAGAGCGCAAGGAAATTCTAATATCCCACTTGATCAAGACGGATTCAATGATGCTTATAAACTAGCAGAACGTTTAGCTACAGAAAATTGGGATTTAATTTACTCTAGTGATTTACTAAGAGCAAAGCAAACTGCCGAAACAATAGGAAAAAACATTAAAAATATAGAAATCCATTTTGATCCTAGACTTCGTGAAGCAGGTGGTGGTCAAATTGAGGGAACAACTGAAGAAGAACGAATTTCAAAATGGGGAAAGGATTGGAGAGAGCTCGATTTAGGAATCGAAAGTACCGATAGTGTCATAGCCAGAGCTATACCTTTTATTGAAGAAATTACATATAAATACCCTAACAAAAATATCTTAATCGTTAGTCATGGCGCATTTATTAAGCATCTTCTTAAAGAACTAGTACCGCATTTGAGTATGAATGATTCTCCCAAAAATACATCCATTACTAAAATTAGAAAGCTAGAGAACGGATGGGATTCAGAATTATATAATTGCACGGTACACTTAGATTAACTGCTTACAATTCCAACCAAAAAGAAGACCTCTTACTAAGGTCTTCTTTTTGGTTTTTTAGTTGATTACAAATTATATAGTGCTTAAATCTCTCCACCTTATCACATAGGAAACACCATCTTTACTTGAACGGAATGGTTCCAGGATATTAATCTAATTTAGTTTTTTATATAGAGAACGAGCTACCTCATTACTTACTTGTGTTGTTACCAGTTTTAGTCTACTACTTTTCTCATATGATAATTCGTCAGAGTAACACCTTTACGTTCTATATCTTGTACACCAACTATACTGTAACCACGTCGCTGAAAAAAAGGTTTAGCAGTAATACTTGCATTCGTATTGATTTCTTGTAACTTTAACTTTCTAGCTTCAGCTTCAATTTTATTAATTAAAGCCGAAGCTATTCCTTTTCCTTGATAATTTTTATGAACATAAAGTCGATCGAGATAGCCTTTATGTGTCATATCACTAAAGCCCACAATCGTATCATTTATTTTGGCCACATACGTGATATTTTGAATGAAAGACTCTCTCCAAATTTCAATCTTATTGCATTTCGCTTCTTTAGGCGCCCACACATCTAATTGGATTTTTGAATAATCTTTTGCATTCACTGAATGAACTGTCTCATAGAACAAATTAATAATCTCTTCAGCGTCTTGTTTATTGAATTCTATAATTCATTATTTCTTTGGTTGTAGCAGAAATATAGCCAGACCCATTAAGATGAGTACAATACCTATACCTTGTTGTAAAGAAATGACTTCATCAAAAATGTAATATGCAAGGATACACGTTCCAATTGTCTCTCCTAATATACTCATTGAAATCACTGAAGTACTTAGCCATTTCAACAACCAATTGAAAATGGTTTGCCCTAAAATCGTTGCAATCAGTGCTAATCCAATAAATGACCACCATGTTTGCGCAGAATAATTGAAGAAGGATGTTTTTTGACTGTAGGCAAATATCCCTAAAAACAAACTACTACTCCCATAACTAATAACTGAATATGGAACAAGAGATAGCTTTTTACGAACATGTTGACCTACGAAGAAATAAGCAGTTATGATGCCAGCAGCAATAAAAGCTAATATGTCGCCAAATAAAGCCTGACCACTAATTTGAAAATCTTGCCACCCAATAACTATACTTCCAACAATCGCTATAAGACAACCTACTACAGCACCTTTACTGAATCTTTCTTTAAATAGAAAATAGCCTCCAATCATCGAAAACAGTGGCTGTAATGTAACGATAACCGTTGAACTTGCTACAGAAGTGTAATGTAGTGATTCAAACCACAAAACATAATGTGCTGCTAGAAATATACCCGATAATAATCCGAGTCCCCATTGTTTTTTTGACAACGAATATAATTCATTTCGATTCTTTTTACTGATTAATAAAAATGGTACAAGCATAATTGTTGCAAAAAATAATCGATAAAATGCTACGATTGCCGCCGGTGCATCTGCTAACTTTACAAAGATTGCTGAAGTTGACAAAGCAAATACACCAAAAAATAAAATTGCGTAAGAAAGAATTGGTGATTTCAATTTTATATCCTCCGATACTTCGTTTATAATAATAAAATATATACATTATAATGTACAAGAGTAAGTATAAAACGATTCTGTAATGAAATACAGTACGAATTGCTTATGTTCAGTATGTCAGCACAAAAGGATTAAAACATACATTATGATGGAAAGGAGTTTTTATCATGATCAACCATCGCCTTGGCCAAACCGTATTAAGCTATCGTAAGAAAAACAATATGACAATTCGTGAGTTTGCCGATTATGCAGGAATCAGTACTTCGCTTATTAGCCAAATTGAAAGAGGACAAGCGAATCCTTCATTAAGTGTACTAGAATTAATCGCCAAAGCATTAAATGTACCATTGTTTACACTTTTCATTAATGATATTGATACGGATTCACTCATTTCGAGAAAAAAAGACCGTAAGAAAGTATATCGTGAAAA
Source organism: Bacillus pfraonensis (assembly GCF_050768835.1). Classification (NCBI taxonomy): domain Bacteria; kingdom Bacillati; phylum Bacillota; class Bacilli; order Caryophanales; family Bacillaceae; genus Bacillus; species Bacillus pfraonensis. The sequence continues at coordinate 11,869 of NZ_JAHCDO010000001.1, forward strand.
TAACGATCATATTGTCTATGATGTGTTAACACCAGATTTCATGAAAGCACGTATTGAACTCTTAATGATGGACTTAAATGCACATGCAATCACTACGGAAAGCCATTATTCACACGAAGATAAAGAAGAAATCGCTGTTGTCATGAAAGGACAAGCGTATGTTGAACTAGAAGGAACTGAATATTTTTTAGACGAAGGTGATGTAGTGCGTATTCCGCCAAATGTGAAACACCGATTTTCAAACAAAAGTGGTGAAACAAATCATATTTTATTTGTATTAACGCCATCTTTAGCTTAAACAACTAAAGATCTCTATTCTTATTTTCAATATGTAAAAAAGATATAACAAATAATAATATCTTTTTTTAAACAAATACATAACATTTCATTACAAAAACAAAAAAGATTCCTTGAATTTAAAAGGAATCTTTTTTGATAACGTGACAATACAGTTATTTAATTTTTCACTGCACTAAAAAAAGTCGTTTAAATCTAAGTGTTATTGTACAATCGTACCCTTTAGATGAATAAGAAAATATAGGAATTATGGATGTTTCATTTACTTTTTATTCAAAAAAATCGGTGCAGAGTCAATATTTTTTAACCACCGATATTCTAAACCATTTATTCCATCTTTCACCCATACATCCCCCTGCTTTTCCTTTTCAGTCTTTCGATACCAAGTAATATTTGATCCAACCACTTGAGGTGCATTATCTAATTCCTTCTTCTTTGGAAAAGTAATTTGCTTTTGTTCTCCTGATTTTATATTAATTACGTATAACACTGTAAACATAGTTGGAACTGGTCCCTCTTTCCACTCCTTGTTTTCTTTTGCACGAGCAACAATCACTTTATCTAGAGAGAGCCATTCCAAATCAAGATCAACATATCCTTTAGGTGTGTATTCCTTTCGTTTGTTCAAGGTAGGAATGTCAGTAACAGTTGTATTTTTATTTTCAACGAAAAATCTTCCTTCTCCAGATATGAAAGCTAGTTGATTTTTTGTAGGAACCCATTTTATCCATTTCTCATACCAGAGCATTTTTCCTATAACTTGAAAGTGGTCTCCTGCTGATGAAAGTACACATAGTGTATTGCTATCATTGGACCAAGAAGCAGTGGGTGTTGCTAAAAAGCTAACCCATTTCCCATCAACACTCCACTTAAAATGTTCGGCATCAATAGCAAATAAGTTCGTTGTATTTGTTTGAATGGTATAAAAAAGCTTTATTTTATTAGAATTAAGTTTGGCATCTACTGGCACTTTAAAAAGACGAACTGGTTCCCATCCAGTAGGAAGCAAATTAGATTGTGATGAAACGATAAACTCTTTTCCATTGAGAAACCATTCAAAATCACTAACACCTAGAGAAACATTTTCAAAACCTTTTGGCTGTCCATTCTTTGTTTTTGTAACGTTTAGGACCCCACCAGCATTGTAAGCTAGTTGATTTGCTATAGGTGACCATTTAAAATTTCTTGTTTCAATTGTTTCATACGGCTGATAATTTTCCTTTTTCTTTGAATCATATATATACAAATATGTTTTTTCGCCAACCTTGTCACCAACTAAATAGGCAATAAACCGACCATCTTTTGACCACTTTGGAGAGTAAACATTCAAACCTGTTGTAAGTTGTATTTCTTGATTGCCTTCTTTCATCCATAGCTGATGATTTCGTATAAAAGCAGCTTTAAGTGGAATTTCAGCAGAAGCACCTATTGGAATTTTAAAAATAATCAATATCATTAATAATAAAATCCTAATTGCCATTAATCATTCCTCCTTGTAATAGGATGTCCTTATTAATGGCTAAGATTCTATCCTTAAACATAACTGTATCAAGGGTACTCACCAAAAAATAAATCATTTTATCTACTAGTGATTCCCTTCATCAAGATGTTATCCTTATTGCTAGCTACATAATAGTTTGTTTAATAAGAATGTGACCAACACTTTCTTATTTCTTCTATTACAACCTCTGGCTTATCCTAATGAAGCAAAAGTTTTCATCTATTCATTATATGTAATTCGAATTTTAAACCTTGACTAGCATATACTTTTTTAAGTAAGAGCTATTATTTTATAGGAGTGATCCCGATGAAGCACTTCATAATAATTTTCAGTTCTATTTTGATAGCAAGTATGCTTTCCGACCTAATATATTTCCTTATCGATCTTAACTATAACCTGTTTATTGATAAATTTGACTTCTCATTATTCACATTGGATTTTATAATTTTTTTAATCATCTTTTTACCGATATACTTTATGCTACATAAATTTCTATTCCGAAAATAGATATACACCAACAATATAAAAGCTCCTTGCTCCTTCAACTTACCTTCTAACAAATTGGACTAATCCCTTTCTTATCATAGTAAGCTGGAAATAAAGGTTATAAAAATGGAGTGTGGTAATATGGAACGGTTATGGATCCCGATGATCGTTACGTTTTTTTCATTTGGTGGGTTATTATTAGGTGGTGCTGTTGGACTTGCTACGCGCCAACTTATTGAGGAAAAAATGCACCGTTTATACGCGCTATGTGGCGGCATTTTATTTGGATTATTATCATTAGAAATCATTCCAGAAACTTTTTCAAGCTATGAAGTTATTGGTCCTATACTTGGAATTACTCTTGGTATATTAATTATGAGTTTACTAGATAATCATTGCCATCACCCTATCATACATAAAAAAGACCAGCAAGCATGGCAAACTTTTTTATTTCTTTCCTTCGCTATTTTTATTCACAATATGCCGAGCGGATTTGCATTAGGAGCTGCCTTTACAAGTCATAACGAAACTGCTATTCCTTTCTTATTTGCGATTGTTATACACCATATTCCAGAAGGATTAGCTTTAATCATTCCTTTTCTCTTTACACAACATAAATATATTTCATTTCTATTAACGATTTTGCTATTATCAATTATCCTCGGCACTGGTACACTCTTTGGAATTATGATGAACGGGAAAGCAATTCACTTGCAAGGACTCATAATGGGGAGTGCAATCGGTTCTTTAGGATATGTGACAATACATGAGATGTTATGGAAAGCGAAAAAACACCTTTCTCCTTTCCCCTTCCTTTCTTGGTCTATTAGTGGTTTTTTACTCATAACCGTTTTTACTCTTTTCACTGACCATCATTAAAATAGGGCCTCATTTTTTGTATATTTTTCCTATTTATCCAAAACATAAGAGTATCTCAATGCACAAGGAGGATCTATTATGTTTCGTAAAACAGCAGGTGAAGCCCTTGTTGATTTGCTTATCGAATGGGGTGTTGATCACATTTACGGTATGCCTGGGGATTCAATCAATTCTATTATTGAACCGCTTCGAAAAAAACAAGACAAAATTAAATTCATTCAAGTTCGCCATGAAGAAGCTGGTGCTTTAGCGGCCGCTTCCTATGCAAAATTAACTGGTAAACTCGGTGTTTGTATGGCGATTGCTGGACCTGGGGCGATTCACTTATTAAATGGATTATATGACGCGAAACTAGATCAAGCACCCGTTCTCGCAATTACAGGACAAGTGGAATCAGATTTACTCGGAACTGGATTCTTCCAAGAAATAAACTTAGAAAGAATGTTTGATGATGTGGCTGTGTATAATCAACGAATTATGTCAGCTGAACAACTCCCTGCGGTTGTAAACCAAGCCATTCGTATGGCGTATACAAAGAAAGGTGTATCCGTTCTTACTATACCAGATGATATTCCGAAGTTTGAAGTGGAGGCCGGTGCACGTATAACAAGCTCTTCTTTTACATTACCCGAACTCTTTCCGCAAGAAGAGGATCTAAAGCTGGCAAAACGAGCGCTAAATGAAGCGAAAAAACCTGTTATTTTAGCTGGAAAAGGAGCAAAACATGCGAAGGAATCTTTACTTGCATTTGCAGAACATATTGGTGCTCCAATCGTTTTAACACTTCCAGCAAAAGGGATTATTCCCGATGAACACCCTCTTTGTCTCGGTGGATTAGGATTAATTGGGACAAAACCGTCTTACGAAGCAATGAAGCATGCAGATACATTAATCATGGTTGGTACTTCTTATCCGTTCACTGGTTTTTTACCCGAAAAAGCAAAAACGCTTCACATTGATACGGACCCTGCACAAATCGGAAAGCGTTATGCGACAGATATCGGCCTAGCTGGTGATGCAAATAAAACATTGAAGTGGTTTTTAGCAAATGTAGAAAAACATGAGGATCATTCATTCCTAGAACATCATCAAGAACTGATGAAAAAATGGGAAGAAAAATTACATAACCAAGAAGAAGACTCTTCTATTCCAATTAAACCACAAAGAGTTATGCATGCTCTGCAACATGTTGCTCATGATGATGCCATTTTATCAGTAGACGTTGGGAATGTCACAGTATGGGCTGCCCGTCATTTTCGGATGACGAATCAACAATTTATCATCTCTAGTTGGCTAGCTACACTCGGATGTGGTCTACCTGGCGCAATTGCTGGACAACTTGCTTATCCAGATAAACAAGTCTTTGCAATTTGTGGTGATGGTGGATTTGGGATGACGATGAATGATTTTGTTACTGCTGTTAAATATAAATTACCAATTATCGTTGTTGTATTAAATAACCATAAAATCGCCATGATTAAGTTTGAACAAGAAGTAATGGGAAATGTTGAGTTTGGTACAGACTTAACAAACCCTAACTTTGCAAAATATGCAGAAATATGCGGTGGAGTTGGTTACCGTGTTGAACATATCGATGAATTACTTCCTGCTTTTGAAAATGCAGTTAAGCAAGATAAGGCTTGCATTATTGATGTTGTAGTAGATGTAAATGAAGCACCTATGCCTGCCAAAATTACATTTGGGCAGGCAGCAGGTTATACGAAACATATGTTAAAAGAGTTATTTGAAGAAGGAAAAATTGATTTACCACCTTTGTAAAATCAAAAAAAGATAGATGAAAACAGATTGTTCTCATCTATCTTTTTTATTTAGATACTTCTTGATAGAAGGAAAAATCTTCTCTTTCACTTTTCATCTGCTTTTCAACTTTTTCTTCTTTCTTTTCCACTTTCTTTCTTCTCAGATTTCCTATTCCAATCGACCCTTGCAGACTATTACTAATAAGATTTCCTGTCAAAATCGTCAGGCTATAGAAAAACATCGGTATAAGAACGATCCAAGTATGCGTGGTCAAATGACGAAAATTTTTTCCAATTAACCCTGTCCACTCCTTCGTTACACTATCTACATCTCCGCTATATGATATCGTTCCTCCAAAGAACAATTGAAGTAAACCAAGGTGCATAAGAAGCAGCAACATACTAACAAATTGCTGGGCAACAAGTAAGAAAAAAGATGGTACAAGATGAGGCCAAACATGGCGACATAATCGATGCCATTTACTCCCCCAAGAACAGTTGCTGCCATCATAAACTCTTCTCGTTTTACACGCTGCACCTCTTGCGCTGTATACAGCATAACAGTCGGAACAGCCAAACATGTGAGAATACTAATTTGAAACAGAACTCGTATTGTGAAAGGAGCTGGAATAGTACCATTTTCAAAGAATACATACCATTGCAGCAAATAGTTGCAAAAAAGTAATCCCCCACCACTTTCCAACTCGAAACAACATAACATTTCTCCTTCCCTAATCCTTAGTTTAATTTTACGAAATATTTAAAAAGTTCAAAATGTATTTTGTAGATTTGAAAGGAAGTTTTTCAAAATATTTTCACCACCATAATAAATGAACGTTAATCTGTAAAACTAAATAAGTGTTTTTAACCATGATAGTTATAACGTCAATATTTTTATAAAATGTTACACATCATATAATTATTAGTACATCACTTGTTAGAGAGTGGTGTACTTTTTTGCTTTAAAAGACCTTTTACATGACCTCATGTACTACCACAACAAAAAATAGATTTACTACAGCATTCATTTTTCGTCTAATTAAAATAGAATATTCCGGAAATAAAAAAATTATATGAGGTGTATTTATGAAAATATACACAGTAAAAGAAGTATCATCTCTCTTAGGTAAACATGAAGAGACGATTAAACGGTGGATACGTTCTGGAAAGCTACCTAATTCATATCGCAATAGCGATAAAGAAGGTTGGCGAATCCTAGAAAGTGATTTACCGCATATTACACAGAACATTCTTACAAAAGAAAGATCTCACCAAGAACCCCACACAAACTCATTTATAAATGAAGAAGATATGTTAGTAAAATTAGCATATGAAGCAGTTACACTAACTTCACCTACGAACGAAATTCATTCTATCCTTTCCGTTGTTGGAATTAAACGCACTTTAGAAATACTGCTCATTATGCAGCAATCTGCTACAAAGGTTAAAAATCCTGATGGGTTTATTAGAAAAGCGATTCGTAAAAATTGGACTCCAACTTCTCTTCCTGTTAAATTACCTAAAAAACAAAGCAAACGTTTATCAGAGCTTACGCAACAAGATTACAATACAATGCAAAGTAAAGAAGAAAACACATATCAACCCAAGATTCCACTTTATAACTGGTTAGAAGATTAATTATATATAAAATTGCCGAAAGGTGGTTTGTATAATGAGACAGGGATTTTATTATATGTACCGTCCAAAAGGTGTTGAGAGTCGGTACAAGCTGTTGGTATTTGATAGTAATAATGAGCCATTCTTACCTTTAACAAACTTTTATCAAGATTGTAGTGGAAGAATATCAGAAAGTTCAGCGTTGTCTTATTTACAATGTCTTTTATCGTTCTTTTATTGGTTGGAGAAGCACAGTAGTTATCAAGGGAAATCTGTAATGTGGAATGACCCTTCAGAAGCAATAAGAATTGCTGTTGAAGATTATTTAATGAATGAAATGGCATGTAAGATAAGAGAGAAAGATTCTTTTCAAATTGTGAATCGAACAAAGAAAAGTCTAAATACTGTAAATCGTTTTCTATCCGCCCTAAAATCATTCTATAAATCTCTTATCCGTCTCAAACAATATGATTACTCCAATCCATTAATTGATTATCAAGCCATTTTAAACGAACATAAAAGAAGTAATGATGATGGTGTGAGAAAAGATAAACCTCGTATGCCACAAGAAGCAGGAACAGAAGACCCTATCCCACATCGAAGATTAACAGATTCTTATTTTAAACTCATTAATGAAGAATGGAAGCCTGAAATTATTGATGACCCATACCTTCCTCATCAAGTATACCAAGCAGGAAAAAAGGCGAATTGGTCATTACGGGAAACAGTCATTGCTCGTATGTTATTTGAAACAGGAGCAAGAGCGTCAGAAGTCATAGAATTAACAATTGGGGACTACCGTTCTCGAAACTCTTTTCAAGAAGTGAGAACGTTTAATAAAGGGAGTTATGGTCGTAGAGTGAAGTTTCTTCGTTTTAGTAAAGATACAGTAAAACTCCTTGAGCGTTATATCAATCAAGAACGCAAAAACTTTGATTCTTTCCAACAAAATTTTGATTCTTTATCCGATGAAGCACCCATGTTCCTTACAGAACAAGGAACACCTTTGACTTATGAAGCGTGGTATTATCATTGGAACAAAGCGATTAAAATGATGGATATAAAATTAAATCCCCACAAAACAAGACACTGGTTTGTTACAACAAGAATGCGTGAGATTTATAATATTTCTAAAACAGGCGCAGAAATTTCTCAACGTAAAAATGAACTTATCAAATATATGAAATGGAAACAAGAGGACACCATCAAGGTATATGAGCATTATTTCGATGAAGAAAAACATCGAGAATCACATGATCAAATGTTAGAAAATATGGCAAATCGAGAAAAAGAATACAAAGAACATCAAAAAACTAAACGTTCAAGAAAGCCGAAGCTTACATTGTTGGAAACAGAAAAAGAAATGGAATTAGATGAAAATATACAAGATTTATTGAATGGATTGGAGTGAAAAAATGAAAACAACTGCAAAGGTGGCTCCCACCTCTCCGTTTTATACGGAATTATTAGATAAAGTTGATAAAAAAATTCTTCATTTGCAAGATACAAGTGGTGTCTTTCTCTTAGATAAATTAGGTGCAAGATTAAATGAGTTATTACAACTCAGTAATACAAAACAATGTATACGAAAAATTAAAGTAAACGAACAAAAACGTGTTTCTTTTTATGCTGTTCCTAAAGGACGAGATACACCAGAACCTTTTTATATTAGTAATCAAACTGCGAAACTCATACAAACTGTCGGCATGATGCTTCGAGAACATTACAACAATAATAAGATTCCAAGTGTGAAATATCGTTATCATAGAAATCACCTTTTTCCAGAACCAAAACCATACTTTTTTCAATACAACTATAAAGCATTGAAGGAAAATGCCATTAACTCATGCATTCGTTTCTTACTTCACGGATTACGATTTGAAACACAAGAAGGAAATCCAGTTGTTGTAAAAACACACTTACTACGTCATGCGTTTGCTACAGAAGCTGTGCAGCGCCAAAAAATGCCGATTGATATTGTCGCAAAGCTATTACACCAACGAGATATAAAGGTAACAGGGTATTATTCTGAACCTACATCCAGTCAAATTGCTCAATCTGTTTCTGATTTGCATGATATTATTGCTGATTATGTTGATGTAGATGTGTAGATGAAGCTATCCTTCGTAGTCCAGAGGAACTTCAAAAACAACTTGAGGAATACAAGGAGAAAGTAGGAGTGTTTAACAATGTATTGGGAGGGACTTGTGTCGAAGATGCTGTATGTCCTATAAAAATGCAATGTCTAGGATGTCGAGCGAAAATCCCTCAACCCGAAAAAAAGAATGAATTACAAGAAGTCATTGAACTATCTAAAGATATGGAGAAACGATATGGTTCATTGGGATTAGATATAGAAGTAAAAAAAGCAAGAACTATGAGAAAATATGCAAGAAATGAATTGAAAGAAATCGAACTCATTGAACAATATCAGGAGGAACAAAAGTATGAACCAAACATTCGATTCGACAAGTAAACGAGATTGGCTCAAAGATGTTCACCAAATTCGAAAAAATCGTTCGGTCAAGTTAGGAAAAAGAGCAATTGATATATTGGTACATGAGAACCTCCCTGTTACACTCAAAACTATATCAGAGAAATCTAAAGAAATTGATGTAGAAGGAAAAGGGATTCACCCTAATACAATTACCACTAATCAAGAATTGAATGACTATTATAAACAACATAGTATAACGTACAAGCAAAAATTACATGCCAACAAGTCTATTCAAAAGAGCTACATTGAAGTTAACACTATTGATCATCGACGGATCAGCACAGAACGTAATCTAAAGAATGTAAAAGTGAAGTATATGAAGTTATCTAAAAAAGAACTTGTGCAACGTTTAATCCAGGCAGAACAATACATTGCCGAAAATAACAAAACATGGGTAACTCGACACTTTGAAAAATTTAAGTAAAAAACACTTTATATCAATAGTGATTAGGGTACCCACATTTCGGGAATTTCGTATACTAAGACATTTTTGGGAATTAAAAACCTTGATTTTTCTACGTTAAGCAGAAGAATCAGGGTTTTAATTTCCCAATAACGTAATCTTAAACTAAAGTACTCGTTAGTCCAACAACGATTTAGTCATTAAACATCTTTTCAATATTATTAAGTTCTATCTTTTCTTCTTGTCGATAATCATTATTATTGTTTTTACTCATTATAAAAATATTATAAAGTAAAACAATTTCTGATTATGTTTACTATATTAAACAACTTAATAATCTATTAAAAGAATTGATTTCGGCATATGGTTTTATTTCGGTATCATTCTTGATCATATGAGGATTGAACCATATGCCCTTTATATTTGCATTTTGACAACCACTAATATCCTTTTCTATGTCATCTCCAACGAATAATGTAGCTTCGGGTGGCACATTAAGCTTATTTAATGCTAATTCAAATATGCGTTTATCAGGTTTACTAAATCCCACTTCTTCAGAAATAATTATTATATCAAAACAACTATTTAAATTAGTGTTAATTATTTTAGCTTTTTGTCTCTGAGTTGTACCATTTGTTATAATTGCAACTTTAACTTGCATCTTTATAGTATTTAAGATATTAATAGTATTTTGGTTTATAGAAAAACAATTAGGGAAATTATTATTCCAAAAATCTTGAATGTAATTGCGTGGCAATCTATATTTTGGTGGAAATTCATCGAAAAATGATTCCAAAACTTTTGTTTTATCACTATAGCCATAGCTTCTTTTATCGTACCCTTTGAATTTTTGTAACATTTCATTTTTTTCTGAAAATTCAACATCCTCATAACACTTTTCTAAAATCATTAAAAACATTTTATCTACTGCTTTATCCCTATTAAGTAAGGTATCATCTAAATCAAATAGCATTGCTTTATAACCTTTCAAATAACTTCACAACCTTTCTCGCATTATATAAATAATGCCCTAGTTTGCACCTTCAAACTTTTAGTTTACCAAAAAACGTCATCTTCAACTATCGCGCTCGTTAATTGAAGACAAGAAAAACTGATTTGTCAATTCGCAACCAGTTTTTAAAATCAAATTCATTTCTTTGTTAATCATTGTGCAAAAATTTATCACAACGGAGTTGGAGCATTAATTAGTTGGTCAAAATTTATTTCTAAAAGTTGTCCTGCGTGAACCAAACCACTTCCAAAACCGTACATAAGAACTCGGTCTCCATTTTTGACTTTTCCCTCACGGATTCCAAGGTCAAGAGCTAAAGGAATTGTAGCAGCAGAGGTATTTCCATAATTGACTAAGCTATAAAGTGTCTTTTCCAATGGGTATTCTAATTTTTCGCAAATTGGTTCTATCAATCTTAAGTTAGCACTATGGGGTATAAACCAATCAACTTGATCTAAACTCGTTTGTGTTTTTTCTAAAATCTTTCGTATGCTATCTGGAATATTTCTTACAACCCATCGAAAAACTTCTCTACCATTTTGTACAAGACATTGAGTATCGATTAACTCAATATCATTGACCTTTTTGGATAGTCCAGAACGATATACATGTTGTGCTCCTCTTCCATCACTTCCTAAATGAAATCCAATGAAACCGTTTGATTGTTCATCCCTTTCAACTAATACTGCACCAGCACCATCACCAAATAGAATACATGTGCTTCTATCGGTATAATCCGTAATTTTTGAGATTGTGTCTGCTCCAATAACTAATACCTTTTTGTGGAGTCCAGAAGAAATTAAACCGTTTGCTGTATGTAATGCATAAACAAATCCTGCACACGCTGCACTTAAGTCTATAGCACCTGTTTGGGTTATATGTAATTGATCCTGTATTATGCTGGAAACAGATGGGAATGGGAAATCTGGTGTGCTAGTTGCCACAATAATCAAATCTACATCTTCGACTTTTTTATTATATCTGTGCATTAAATCTTTTACAGCAGATACACATAAATCACTGGTAAATTCATCAGGACGAGTTATTCTACGTTCATGAATTCCTGTCCTTTGAATAATCCAATCATTATTTGTTTCAACCATTTGCTCAAGTTCAAAATTCGTTAATTTCTTTTCAGGTACATAGGTACCAATAGCTGTAATTCTTGCTTTTGATATCATTTGTTTCTCCCCCTTTACTATAATTATATCCAGTATTATAATCTAATATTAGTACCAGGTAATAAGTTTTGTCAATAATTTAAAATGAAAATACTGGTAATTGAATATCCACTTGTGAAAATATAAAAAAGGAGAGGGATTTATGTTCAATACTCAACAAATTAAAGAAATTATTCCACATCGTTATCCGTTTTTATTAGTTGATCGTATTCTTGAAATAGAGGAGGGAAAACGCGCAGTTGGAATTAAAAATGTTACTGCTAATGAAGGGTTCTTTAATAGTCACTTTCCAGAATATCCAGTAATGCCAGGTGTTCTAATTGTAGAAGCGTTGGCACAAGTAAGTGCAGTTATTATGTTAATGAAAGATGAAAATCGAGGGAAAATTGGATTATTTGCTGGCATTGATCGTTGTCGTTTCAAGAAACAAGTTCACCCTGGAGATCAGTTGCGTTTAGAAGTAGAAATGACAAGGGTTCGTGGTTTAATTGCAAAAGCAAATGCTGTTGCCACGGTAGATGGAGAGGTTGTTTGTGAAGCGGAAGTTACGTTTGCTCTTTACAACAATAAGGAATCCTAATGGTTTATTATAATCTTTAAATTAATGGAGCAAAAACATATTTTTTAAGAAACGAGATATCAAACAGCTCAAATAAAATTCATAATATATCGCAGTAAACCCTGTATATTTTGTTGTAGTAAATGTGGTCATTTGTAGTACAAAAAGGATAGGTAAAAGTACATACATGTGCTAATACCTATCCTTCTCTTTTGTTTTAATATAATGTATAACATTTTATGTTTATCTTTGTAAAATAAAAGAACACCTGCTTATAACTCACTTTTAATAAAAGAAATACACGTTCATTTATTATTGCTTAGAATTAAATACTATTTGTCTTTAAAGTAATAACATCTACTTTATTATTTGTTCCTTTGGCATAACCATATTCTTATACAATTGAACCGTAATCCAGTAATAGACAACATAAATAAAAAGAAAGATTCCAATTGGCATCCATACTTTTACAAACGGATCAACTAAGAAGAGACGGAATAAGTTAAGTCCTACTAAAATATGTGAAATACCAATGATAGCTGGAAAGATAAAGAGATATGAAATTTCCTTATAAATACTGCGTGACAACATACTACGGCGTACTCCAATTTTTCGAAGCATTTCATACCGACGTACATCACGAGAAGCTCCTGTTAAAATTTTAAACATAAGAGAGCTTGCCATCATTGCTAAAAAGGCAATTCCAAGGAAGAATCCCATAAACATCGTACCGCTCATGAAACTATTCATAAATTGGTAAGTTGTCATTTTCGTATATAATTCTATTTTTCCACCTGTTGCTTTTTCTACTAACTCTTTTTGTCGTTGATCAATTTCTACTAACAACGGTTTATATTTTTGTAAATCGTCTACTTGTACGAGCGTCACACTATGCTCTGTTCCTTGAACTTTTTGATAATGTTCCTCATCTGCAATTCGAACAGGCTTCCCGTTGAATTGATTATGTGTCACTTGGACTTCTCTTATAATTGCGTCACTCCAATCACTTGGCACATGTGGAATTTTACTTGCTCCCTCAGGTGCTTCCATAGATGTGTATAGAGGTTCCGTTAAAGGTTCTTTTACACGTTTACGCACAGGCTCTTTTACATTTTTTGTATCTTGATGATCAGAAATGAGCGGCGGTTTTGCAGTTAAATCTTCTCGTAAATAATAGACTGCTTCTCCATCCACTTTATACTTATAAGTTCGTTGCTCTACAATATTCATTTCCTTTAATGCGGCTGCATCTTTTTCATTCGGGTCATGAATTGTCGCATCGTAAACTCGAGAAAAATCCGTCATAATACCAACATTTTTTTGAAAGGCCATTCCAGCTGTCATCGCCCCGGCACCAAGTGCAATCAGCATCGCGACAGTTCCAAGCACCCGCGCTAAACTATTGATTCGAAAACGAAGCTGAGCATATGTAAAACTATTCAAACCGGTTTCATTTCGTTTTTTGTTACTTTTTAACCGTGTCACAAACAACGGTAACAATGAACTAAAAATAAAATATGTTCCTATCGTTGTAGCACCCGTTGCTAGTATAAAACCTATTTCACGTAACTTATCTATGTTCAATATAGAATAATATCCTGTTCCTAACAGTAACACTCCCATTACAGTAAAAATAATAACACGGCGTCTACTCTTTTCTATTGCATCTTGTGTTTCATCTTCACGAAGTAACTCAAGTTCCGTTTTCCGTAATAACCGTATACTATTGATAAATCCAGTAATTATAAATAAGATCAAAAAGAATCCACATGTAACAAAAACTGCTGGCATATAAAATGGTGCATAGCCTTTCGCAGAAATTTCTAAACCATTCATTAAAAAATTCCCTGCTGCACTTGCAAGTAATATCCCTACAATAATTCCAATGATAATGCTGACAATCCCCATTCCAAATGTTTCAATAAATAATAACTGAGCTACTTTTTTCTTCTTTGCACCGAGCATCATATACATACCAAGTTCTTTCCTGCGCAATGTGAGTAAAAAAGAATTGGCATATACAATATAAAAGACAGTAATGAAAGAGAGTAAGACGGCACCAACCCAAAAGACAAGTCGAATACTGTTAATCATACTATTATCTTTTGTAAATTGGCTGTTAATCGCCATCGTTTGAAACATATAAAAGATACTTATACTAATAACAAGACCAACAAGTAAAACAAGATAATCCTTTAGCATTTTTTTCATACTATGACGTGACAATTTTAATAACATGCTCTCACCCCCTACTTGGATTCAGCCGCTGAGCCCATATGAGCAAGCACACCTAAAATTTCTTGATAAAAATCCTCACGTGTTCCTTGGCGTTTCAATTCTTTATAAAGTAGCCCATCTTGTATAAACAGAATCCGCTGACAATAACTCGCACTAAATGCATCATGCGTCACCATTAATATACTTACTCCATGATTTTCATGTAAATCTTGCATCGCTTCTAATAAACTTTTTGCATTTTTGCTATCAAGTGCACCTGTTGGTTCATCCGCTAATACAATAGCAGGATTATGTACTAAAGCCCGCGCTGCAGCTGTTCTCTGTTTTTGTCCACCAGAAACAGCTGATGGATACTTTGTTAAAATTTCAACAATATCTAATTTCTGTGCAACCTCATTTACTTCCCTGCTTATCTCACTTGAAGGAACTCCTTGTAATGAAAGTGGTAATGCAATATTTTCATAAATCGAGAGATTTTCAAGCAAATTAAAATCTTGGAAAATGAATCCTAGTTTTTGAGAACGAAAATCAGATAAAGCATTCCCCTTCATGGAAGTAATATCTGTACCTGCTATCGTCACACTTCCTCCTGTCGCATGATCGAGTGTACTAATTACATTAAGTAGTGTTGTTTTCCCCGATCCAGAAGGCCCCATAATTCCAACGAACTCCCCTTCTTGTATCGTAAGCGATACCCCTCTTAATGCTTTTGACTGACTTTCATTTCTTTTACCATATGTTTTCTCCACACTTTCTACAGTCACTACATTTGTTGCCATTCCCATCACTCCATCCCATTTTGTATATCATTACTTTCCCATACATTTCTTAGAATTCCCCTACGGAAATTCTTAATATTTCTTAATTTTTCGAACTTCATTTTTAATATTCTCACTTTTATCTACAATCTTCCTACGATTTATCTTACATTCACCTTACATTTTTGTAAGGTAGAAAAATAACAAAATACAATCCTACCACCTCTCCTTCCCTTAGAGACGAGCACTTCTAAATAGATTAGGCCAAACATAATGTAAAATAAGTAAGAATGGTGAGGATTAATTCAATGAAGCGTTCCGAAAATATAATGAATAAACGTCTGCGACAAATCATGATTGCTGGTTTATTCCTTATGTTACTTATAACTGCAAGGTTTGGATATATGATGTTTCTTTATGAAAACAGCTGTGAATAATTTCTTTACCGAAATAAAAAAGCACACCACTTATAAAAGGTGGTGTACTTCAGCATTTACTTTTTATACTCTATCTTTTCTATTGTAAATTTCCGCTTGTAAGCTTTCTATGAATTTATCTAGTGAAATCACTTCAGATCTTTCTTCTCCATATTTACGCACATTTATTGACCCATTCTCCATTTCTTTATCCCCTATAACAAGAACGTATGGTATCTTTTGAATCTGAGCTTCTCGGATTTTATAACCTAGTTTTTCACTACGAACATCTCGTTCGACGCGAAGACCAACGCTCTGTAATTTTTCTTCAATTTCTTTTGTATATTGTTCATGTACTAGATTAGAAACAGGAATTACCTTTACCTGAACTGGAGCTAACCATGTTGGGAATGCTCCTCCAAAATGTTCTATTAATATTCCTAAGAATCGATCGAAAGAACCTAAAACAGCCCGGTGAATCACAACTGGTCTTCTTTTCTCATTTCTCTCATCAATATAATTCAAATCAAATTTCTCTGGCATTTGGAAATCAAGTTGAACTGTTCCACATTGATGGCTTCTTTGCAAAGCATCTTTAATATGGAAATCAATTTTTGGTCCGTAAAATGCGCCATCTCCTTCATTTACTCTATAATTATAATTTAATGATTTCAGCACATTCTCGAGAGACGATTCAGCTTGATTCCATAGTTCATCATCCCCCATTGAATCTTCAGGTCTTGTCGAAAGCTCAATTTCATATTCAAAACCGAATGTTTTATAAACATGGTCAATTTGTCTTAACACTGACTTTATTTCACTTTCTATTTGTTCAGATGTTACAAATAAATGTGCATCATCCTGACAGAATGTACGTACTCTTAATAGTCCGTTTAGTGCGCCGCTAAACTCATGGCGATGTACTTGACCAAATTCACACATTCTGATTGGTAAATCACGGTATGAACGTAGTTTATTTTTAAATATTAACATATGTCCAGGACAATTCATCGGCTTTAATGCGAAACTTTTATTGTCTACTTCTGAGAAATACATATTATCTTTATAATGATCCCAGTGCCCCGATTCTTCCCACAACCCTTGATTCATCATGAGAGGAGTACGAACTTCTTGATAATCGTATTTTTGTTGTATTTCTCTTAAAAAAGACTCTAATTCATTTCGAACGATTTGTCCTTTTGGTAAATAAAAAGGCATTCCTGGTGCTTCTTCCGAGAACATAAATAATTCAAGTTCATTCCCTAGCTTGCGATGATTCCTCTTTGCTGCTTCTTCTACAAACTGCAAATAGCTTTCTAATTCTTTTTGAGAAGAAAATGCAACACCGTATACACGCTGAAGTACTTGATTATTACTATCTCCGCGCCAATATGCACCAGAAACATGAGTTAATCGAAATGCTTTTAAATAACCAGTTGACGGTAAATGCGAACCGCGGCATAAATCTATAAATTCTCCTTGTTTATAAATTGTCACAACTTCATTCTCTGGAATTGCTTCTAAAAGTTCCAGCTTTAAGTGATCATTTACATCTTGAAACAGTTTTTCCGCTTCATCCCTAGTGATTTCAACTCGTTCTATTTCCAAGTTTTCGTTAATAATATTTTGCATTTCATTTTCAATTTTAGGTAGGTCCTCTACAGCGATGCTACTTGGAAGATCCATATCATAATAAAATCCATTTTCAATAATAGGTCCTACGCCAAGTTTTACATCACCATATATTCTCTTAACAGCTTGAGCTAATATATGTGCAGCAGTATGTCTTGCAACTTCTATTCCTTCCTCTGAATCAAGAGTTATAATTTGAATTTCTGCATCTTCTTCAATATTTCGGTGTAAATCAAGTAATTGGTCATTTACCTTTCCGGCTACTGCTTTCTTTTTTAAACTAGTACTAATTGAATCTGCAATTTCTTCTAGAGTAATCCCTTTTACAAAATCTTTAGTACTACCATCTGGAAAAATAATTTCAATCATCTGTTCTCTCATTTTTATCGCTCCATTTCATAATAAAAAAGCACACTCATCCCTAATAATAGGGACGAGCGTGCTTTTACCCGTGGTTCCACCCAGATTCCCATCATACATCATCGTACAATGGCTTCTTTTGCGGTAACGCCGCTTACACGGCACTAGATACTTTGATTTTCCCCAGTGCAGCTCTAAGGTGGTAAGTTATTTCCCTGCGTTGGGAAGTTCTCAGCATTTCTTCCCTCTCTGTACAACCGTTTAAAATAACTCGTGTCCTCTTCTTCGCTTATTATGAAATTAAAAATAAAAAAGCATACTCATCCCTAATAAAAGGGACGAATATGCTTATATTCGTGGTTCCACCCAGATTCCCATCATACATCATCGTACAATGGCTTCTTTTGCGGTAACGTCGCTTACACGGCACTAGATACTTTGATTTTCCCCAGTGCAGCTCTAAGGTGGTAAGTTATTTCCCTGCGTTGGGAAGTTCTCAGCATTCCTTCCCTCTCTGTACAACCGTTTAAAATAACTCGTGTCCTTTTCTTTGCTTTTATAATAAATCCATTAATTGTTATTTAATATATCTTATTCCTTTTATTTTTGCAAGTGTCAAAAAAAGTTTTTGTTCAATAAAAAAAGGGAAACCAAAAACAATTTTCATGCTTTTTGATTTCCCCTATCTTTTTTACCAATCTTGTGGTTCATAGTTTAAGTCTGCAAATAATCTTTTTTTCTCTTTCTTCGTTAAATCTCTCCACTGTCCAACTGGTAAATTATTTAAATGGATATTCATAATTCGCGTGCGTTTTAATGTGTAAACTTGATAACCTAAAGCTTCACACATACGACGAATTTGGCGATTCAATCCTTGTGTTAAAATAATTTGGAATTCATATTTTGATAACTGTGTTATTTCACAAGGAAGTGTTTTTGTTCCTAAAATTTTAACCCCCGCCGCCATTTGTTTTAAAAATTCAGGCGTAATCGGTTTATCTACTGAAACAATATATTCTTTTTCATGTTTATTTTCAGCACGTAAAATTTCATTAATAATATCGCCATCATTCGTTAACAAAATTAAACCGTCCGAATCTTTATCAAGACGTCCAACGTGATTAATTCGTAAAGGATGATTCACTAAATCGATAATATTACCTTTAACTGCCTTTTCACTTGTACATGTAATACCTACTGGTTTATTTAAAGCGATATACACATGGTCTCTAGCAATTCGAAGCTGCTCTCCATTTACTCGCACGTCATCACCTGGTTGTACTTGGTCACCTATTTTCGCAACCTTACCGTTAATTTTTACTCTTTTTTCATTAATTAACTTATCTGCTCCGCGTCTAGATGCTTTTCCAGATTCACTAATAAATTTATTAATTCGCAAGTTGGCACATCCTTTTCTTTAAAAATTTCAAGCTCACACTGCTTCTACCGTACAATACAAAAGGGTAAGCCTCCTATTATAACTTAAATATATTAACATGAAAGAGTATATGGCGTCTTCTATTAATTTCATGTTTAAAAGAAAAGAATTCGTCTTGTTGAACGACATACCAATAATACATTCACTGTACGTCTTCTACTTTCAAACTAACTATTCATACAACCATAGCTACTAAAAGCATTTACCCTAGATATAACATCATTTATTCACTTTTTTCATACTTAATATACAGACCATTCTTTTAGACACGCAGCTTGCTTTCCATTTATATTTTCAACATCCTCGGTTACATTAGCTAATTCATATAATCCAGGAAAAATCTCTTTCACATAACGCTGATGCGACATTTCATTTCCCCAAAAAGAAAGGACGACATAACGATTGGAGTTTTTAAGAGATCTTCCCACAACGCCGCCTAACATTCCTTCTGATTTTTCCATTCCTTTATTCCAAATTGTCTCTTGTATATGTAAAAAGTTCTCTTCCCTGCCTCTTTTCACATCACAAACTGCTGCTCTGACAAATGGAGTTTTTGCAAGTGCATTCGTAAATGGAGTAGCTTTTATATCAAATAACGTTTGAAATAACTCTATTTCACAAGATACATACGTATCCTTTTGATTGCTATTATAAAAAATTGGATCATGCATTTCATTCATAAATTTTTGATATGTATTCATGTTTTCCCATACAGTAAATACACAGGCCTCCTCTTCGTGCCAGCCTCCAAATTGTCCATGAAATCCCTTTAGATTTTGTAAAACTCTCCATTTCTCTTGCGCCTCTGAAAACAAACCCTTTTTCTCTTTTTCTACCTGACAAAATATCGTTTTTAATAACATGCCGCTCCCCCTTACTATATATTCCATATCCCTTTTGCAATGCTTGTTACTTCTCCACCTACAAAAACATCAATTACATCTTCTATTTCTTCTGCTCGAATATGTAATAATGAAGTTCGTTTTACCTCATATCCTTGTTCAACACGCAAATTTATTTTCTTTTTGTCAAAATACCGATGTTTTATTACATATGCTGCTAAACATCCATTCGAGCTACCAGTTGCTGCATCTTCCGGAATACCATAATACTCTGCAAAATCACGGACATTCAGATCATTTATTTCTTCATACGTTTCAGAGGTAAATACCATAATTCCTTTTGCTTCTCTTTTTTCGATTAGCTTAAAATATTTTTCCCTATTGATCTGAACTTCTTTTACAGCAGCTAACGATTTTAACGGCACAAGAATAACTGGTAAACCTGTTGATACTTCTTGAATTGGATATCGAAGATCTATTTGAGAAATCTCAATATTTAGTACCTCTGCAATCATATCTCTATCCAATTCTCCTCCAAATCTAGGTTCATTTTGATGCATCCATACTACATTTTTTTCATCATGAAAAGTAACTTGTATAGAACCACCTTGAAAACGTAATAGAATATTTTCAAGCGTATCATTTTGAAGAATTTCTTTTCTAAGTACAAAAGCAGTTCCTAATGCAGGGTGCCCAGCAAAAGGTATTTCTTCATTTGGTGTAAAAATACGTACATCATACCCTTCATTCTTCTGCTCTTTTGAAAGAATAAATGTTGTTTCAGCATAGTTTATTTCCTTTGCTATTAACTGCATTTCCTTACTTGAAATTTGATGAGCATCTACAAATACTGCAAGTTGATTACCTGTATACTTCCCCTGTGAAAAGACATCAACAATATAAAAATCCATCTCTCTCATTTTCCCCTTATCTATAACTAAAAAAATGAAACCCTTTTGTTTACATAATAAAATTATGTTTTGTTCCATTCGCTATTATTTATATACTGATCCACTTCTTTTAACATCCAACCTCCAAAATTATCTAAAAACGCTAAAATTTCTATTATGTCATCTATAGGATTCACTGCATATTGCAGTGCTTTCCTCATATTTTGTTCTTGCTCTGGAAAATGCTTACTGAACAACTCATACGCTGGATATAGATCTCTAGAATAAAGCCCCTCTTTATCAATTGTTAATGCTAATCCTGCTCTAACTACTATCTTCATAATCCAGCGACAACAATCGGTTATATCATCACTGCCTTTATTATGAATTAACTCTTCACAAGCTTGTTCGATTTGTAGCTGTAAATGTGTAAGATGTTCCTGAGCTAATTCTTGACCTACTTTATATTTAGGCAGCTGAGATCTTATATCTTCACCGAATATACATACTCCATGTGTTTGAATCATAAAACTTATAAAAGAAAAACGACTGGGATGTAACACGTCTTCAACAGCATAAAAACTTAATTCCACCCCAGATATACAACCAAATTTTTGAAGCAATTGTTGCTCTATATTTTCACTCCATTCCAAATCTATTTCTTCGGGCGCTTTTCGAACTAATATAATCGTATCTATATCTGCAATCCCCTCTATTCCAATCCCTCTTGGAACAGATCCTCTAATGTAAATGCTATGAAGATCATCCTGTAGCAAATGAAAACATATATCCTTTACTTCCTGTATAACTTTCAGAAAGGCTGGTTGAATATTATGGATATGTGAATCATTAATAATGTATCCTTTATCATCTACAGGACAAAAACGACCTATTTTCTTAATCATTGACAATCTATCAACTCGTTTCTATATAAAGTGTTATATACAAATTGATTATAAATCAAAAAAATCAGAATAAAAACAAAAAACCCACCTTATCATGGTACATTTGTAACATATTCACTAAATAACTGGATAAAAGGAGTATGTTGATACTGAAACTAGCATTCTCAGTAACTGACTCAACTCATATTCAGGAGATTGAAGCAGAAGGTTTGAAACTACTAAATGAATTACAAAGCTTCATACCTTTATTGCAAGAAAAGGTTACAATTCTCTCACCACCAAAAGGGATTGTATTTCACGATTTAAAATCTGCAACACAAGTTTATTCAAATATCCCTATGCCAGCTTATACTTCCCGTGATTTGATTCACATTATGCCACTGGTAGATGTATGGAAAAATATCTTTTTTATCTGTAACTGAAGGAAAAGTACTTGAGAAAGCGCAGCGATATTATAAGCAGCTTAATATACTGGATATCGCAACAATTGCTGCACATGAATTTGTACATCACGCTGAAGAATTCCATAGTGATTTTGATGAAATTGATGAAGAATCGATGTGGTTTGAAGAAGGTGTATGTTTTTATTTGCCAAGAAAACTAATAATGCCTCCTGAACAATTTAACGCAATTACGCAGGTAGAAGATGAATTAATTAGCACATATCAAGCTGAATTTAGTAATTACACTTTAAATGAATTTGGAAGGTCTGAAGAGAATGGTTCATATGCAGGGGCCTTTTATGATTATTGGCGAAGTACAAAATTGATTCGTATACTAGTAGAACAATATTTTAATAACGATATTCAAGCATTATTTTCTTGTTATCAAGAATGGGTTGAAATCAAAGAACAAATCTCACTTCATGCATTTTTTGTTCAGAAATTAAGTCTTTCCCCAATACATGCAAAGGAACTCGGATTGTTATCTTAAATAATAAATAGGACACAAACAAAGGAATCATCCTGTTTATGTCCTATTTCACTGATACCTGAATCTATTTTTCAAATAAATAGTACGTATTTTCCCCTGGATAATGTAATACAATCACCTTCCTATCTCCTTTTTGAAATACTACAGTATGTCCATCTTCTCCAAGGTTCTCCCATCCCTTTACTTTTGAAATAGGCATTAGACTTATGTATTGATAATCTGCTTGATTGTCATCTTCAATATGAATAGCTGACATAGGAACTGGAAAATCTTTAATCTTTGATTCTTTCGTCATGAATATTAGCGCGAATAGCCCTCCTAAAACTCCTATCATAATAATATTAGAGTATATTTTCCGTCTTTTTTTCTCCATCGAAAATTCCATCCTTATATATTATTAAAAGTAGTATCATTTAATATTTTACTAATTCTTACTGTATAATCCTATTATTATTTATTTCTCCAACTCCTTCCTTTTTTCGACAAAATACAACAATTTTCAACTATGTAACTTGTTATTATAGATTGGTACATCTTATGTTTTGTATATTAGGAGGAAATACCAAATGAAAAAATCGTTCTATAAAAAATGGTGGTTTTGGCTTTTTAGCATACTGATTATCACAAGCATTGGGATCATTGTTTTCTTGAACTACACGAAAGAAACAAAAATAAAAACTACAAAAGAACCTATCGATAAAAAAATCTATCAACAAGAATTAAAATCCCAAATCGATTTTCTTACTACAGAATACGATAATATTGTCGAGCAAGAATGGCTCCCGGCATGGACTGAGCTAAATTCAAACCCAAATCATATAAATACAGTTGAATCACTAGATAAAATGAACAATATAGCGAATCATTACAAAGAGCTAGCTACCAAAATGGATGCTTTTCAAGCTGAAAACAATATGAATGATCCTAATTTAAAAAAGAAGATGAATAGCTTTAGAAAAGAATTTATTGCTGCTTCAAATTATATGGGAAACGCTGCTTTATCTGTTATACAAAGTTATAACGATGGTACACCGTTAGACGACAGTATACATAACGCAAAGGAATCTTTAGGACTTGCTGATCAACATATTGTAATTGCGTTATCCACTTTAAATGAAATGGAAGAAATATTAAGAATTACAAAGAAATAACCCATTATTTTATTCCTTTCATTTTAAGTAGTAAAATAAAAAATCTTTTCTTTAAAATTATTTTCCAATAAAAAATAATTGCAATTCATTTATAAGGAGCCTATAATGTTGTTTATTGATTATGTATAAACTATTTCATATCAATATAATTAAGCTTTTAATCACATAATTCGGATGAACCATTCAGGAGAAGATCACTTGATCTACCGACGGGGCAAAAAGTTGATGATTCAGCTTTGAAACTCTCAGGTCTTGGTTACAAGTAGAACTGCATGGGGACGAATCTCTGGAGAGACTCCCTCTCGCCTATCATATAGTGCAGAGGAAACAGAGCACCGAAGGAGCAAATCCGCTTATACTAGCGGATAATCTCTCAGGTAAAAGGACAGAGACAAGCGAAAGAAAACGCCGATTTGCATCGGTTTATTTTTCTATTCCTTGTTTCTCCAGAGACCATTTCATTTATGTGAAGTGGTTTTTTATTTTTTCTAAAAGGAGAATAAAGATGGAGACAGTAAGTAAAGTATTAGAACAAATCAATCACTACGTATGGGGATTACCAACCTTATTCCTTCTAGTCTGGACTGGAATCATTCTCACAGTGCGTCTAAAAGGTTTACAGTTTAGTAAACTATTATACGCTCACAAACTAGCATTTCGAAAATCAGAAGACACATCTTCTGCAGGAGATATCAGTCATTTCCAAGCGCTAATGACAGCAATGGCCGCGACCATTGGTATGGGAAATATAGCTGGTGTCGCAACAGCTGTTACAATCGGTGGCCCAGGGGCAATATTTTGGATGTGGATTACTGCCTTGTTTGGTATGGCAACGAAATATGCAGAAGCAATCCTCGCAGTAAAGTATCGTGTAAGTAATGAAAACGGCGAATTTTCTGGGGGGCCAATGTATTACTTAGAACGTGGTTTAGGGAAAAAATGGCTCGCTATTTTATTTGCTATTTTTGGAACAACAGCTTCTTTTGGAATCGGAAATATGGTCCAATCGAATTCCGTTGCAGAGGCCATGAGAATAAACTTTTCGTTTCCCCCTGCTTTAACTGGTATATTAATGGCTTTCTTAATTGCGATTGTTATTTTAGGTGGGGTGAAAAAAATCGGGAAAGTCACTGGATTTTTCGTTCCACTTAAAGCTTTCTTTTATGTAATTTCTGGTCTCATTATTATTTTTTATCAATTTGATCAAGTTCCAGAAGCATTTTCACTTATTTTTTCTGGTGCATTTCAAGGCACTGCAGCTGCTGGTGGTTTTATTGGTGCAACGGTTGCTTCCGCTATTCAAATCGGGATGGCACGCGGAGTGTTTGCCAATGAAGCTGGATTAGGAAGCGCCCCAATTGCTGCAGCTGCTGCAAAAACAGATTCACCAGCTAAACAAGCGCTTGTGTCAATGACAGGAACTTTCCTCGATACATTTATTGTTTGTACAATTACTGGTTTAGTATTAATTACAACAGGTGCCTGGAAATCTGGAAAAACTGGTGTTGAAGCAACAACACTTGCTTTCCAATCAGTATTTGGTAATACTGGTAGCATGATTCTCGGTATTGCAATCATATTATTTGCCTACTCCACTATTTTAGGATGGTCTTATTATGGTGAAAAATGTGTAGCTTATTTATTCGGACAAGGTGCTGTGCAATACTATAAAGCTATCTTCATTGTAATGATTGCAATCGGCGCCAACTTAAAACTCGGAATCGTATGGACATTTGCTGATATCGCAAACGGACTTATGGCCATTCCAAACTTAATTGGTTTAATTGGATTAAGTGGT
The DNA here is from genome assembly GCF_050768835.1 of Bacillus pfraonensis. Classification (NCBI taxonomy): domain Bacteria; kingdom Bacillati; phylum Bacillota; class Bacilli; order Caryophanales; family Bacillaceae; genus Bacillus; species Bacillus pfraonensis. The sequence goes on from NZ_JAHCDO010000001.1 coordinate 37,422, forward strand.
GTTGTGGTAGCAGAAACAAATCGATTTTTACAAGTAGAGAAATTAAAAAACTCAAATAAAAAAATTGCAAGTTAATCAAATTTATAAGCAAAGGGTATCCCATACAGAAATGAGGTGCCCTTTGCTTGTATCATTCTTATATAATTTCTTTATACATATACTTCCTTCTATTCTTAATGCGTTTAAATACTAAACTTCCATTTTCTCAGTTAGATTTCTTGTTTTTACAAATACTTTTATGTACACGATGAATCTTTTTGTTTTTCATGTAAATATAATACAAAGTCCGTCATAGTAGATGGATAACCTAGCTGCCTCAACATAGCTGTTATATTTCCTCTATGATATATTCCATGATTGATAACATGCTGCACTAATTCGGAAACAGATGTTTCCAATTTTCCAGCGTATGGATTATCAAGTATAACTACTTCATTGATATCTTTTTGTTTATCCAAAAACACTTTATATTGCTGCGTTACATTGTGGAACATATTTTCCAATTCATTCATTGTTTTAGTTTCTACTTGTTCTTGTAGGTGTTCTCCTATTTGTATCGCTTCAGTCATACTTTTGCCACTTAAAACATTTAGCCATACACAATCAACCACATAAATATGAATCAGTGCCTTTGCGATGGAAGGAAATACGCTTTGAACTTCTTGATTATAAACATCCTTTGGAAGCTCCTTGAGTCGTTCAAATATTCTTTTATTTGCCCATATATGGTAATCAAATTGTTTTATTATGCAATGTGTCATACCAGATCCCCTTCTCTTCCCTTAATTTTTTATGTAAACCTACATATTACCGTACAAAATGTAATTCTTGTCTTTGAAATTCGGCTTCCGCATCCGCTTTAACAATACCAATTTCCTCTATTCTCTTTTTTTGTATAGATTTATATCTTACATGTGTCTTACATTCTGATTCAAAGAGAAACGGCGTAATTCGGATCTTTTCTTTATCTATCCACTCAGCGGTTAACGGTTTATTTGTAACAGCGTTAAAAATTTCAGTGCCTTCAAATCCTTCTTTAAATAAATCAATTTCTTCTTTTTTCGTTACACCAGGTTCATTCATACAAGCATATAAAGATAACTCATCACAAAACTTCAAAAGTTTATAATGCTTATCAAACATGGCGTGCCGCTCTTTTGTTAACGTTTTCAAAAATTTCTTTTGGCGATCTAATTCCTGCTTATAGAAATTCACCATTTCCTTATCTTCTTGATTAAGAGGAAATGATATAAAATGTTTACTACACAATATAGCACCATAAGGGTTTTCATTTTCAATCTCATTAAGTCCTAACGTATAAAAAACAAACCTTAATGAACTTGGACAATCCATAAACGTATATGGTATACCTTTTACGTCATTCCAAATTGGCGTTTTATCTAAGCCAATCCATCCTCTATCATGTTCATAAATCGCATCAATACACCCTTTTAAATATGTTTTGTCTTCAAATACATCTTTTCTAAAGTTTTTTGCAAATTCTCCCGCCAAAAAACCATGGTCATGCTGTCGAATTAAGATGATTTCGTCTGGATTTGTACGAATAATCATAATTTATCTTTAGTAAGGGGGTGTCTCATATGGACAAAACCCTTACTAAATCTATCCCCCTTTCGTATTATACGTTTTTAATCGTCTAATACGTTATTTGTTGATTTAGAAGAATGTTTGATTAAAAGGCCCAGTACCAGCGTTGCTGTAACCAGGAGCCAAATAACAAATAATGATATATTATTTCTACTCTGTTCCAGTCATATGTCTTACTATTTATCTTTTTGTTGTATCTTACGATACAGTGTCATACGAGATATACCAGCTTTTTCTGCTGCATCTGTACGATTCATTCCTTGATCTATAAGATATAAGGCATAGTTCACTTTTTCCTCATCAGTTTTTGGTCTTCTAGGATGTTTCCCGCGCTTTTTTGCATCTATGATTACTTCTTTTGTTCGTTCAGAGGTTAAATCCCTTTCAAATTGAGAAATTCCTGCAAAAATAGTAAAGAGCTTTTTTCCATGTGCCGTAGTTGTAATAAGTTTTAAACCAAATGTTTCTTGTAATATATCAAGCACACCACGTGAAATAAATTCAGAGGCCTTTGGACCGATACCCTGTTAACATAATATTTGTACTGTTCTCTTATATTAATGCCTGCGCATGAGCATTTCCTTGAATTATATGCCAAAATTCTTTTAAGGAATACAAACATGTTAATCCTTTCCGAGCATGAATTCGAACAGGTACCCCTTGCAATGTATCATGAAAATAAAACGGATCATCAATTGCTTCAATTGGAAAACCAAGTGTAAATAAATACAGCGACATAAAACCACTTTGGTCTTAAATCACCTTCTTGTATAATTATTTGCATGAAACTTTCTCCTAAAAGAAGATTTATTTTTTGAATATTCTGTTGACTATTATAACATATCCACTTTACAATTTAATTGTGATGATTTTATCACAATTAAACTACTTAGAATGAATCCACTTTACATATTTAAAAACAATTAAAAATAGAGGTGTTAAAATGAAGAACCGAGTAAATGCAGATTTATTACCAGGTTTAGAAATGTTTCCTGATCTCGATTTACGCCCAGAGAACTTGCAAACAATCAGAGAAGGAATATCGCAAATGAGACCACCTACGGTTGTTGATGAATCCCTTTCATTAACAGATGAAGTCATTGTTGGACCTGACGCTAATCCATTACCATTAAGAATTTATCGTCCAAAATTAAATAATGGATCCTTACCTGTCCTGTTATGGATACATGGTGGTGGTTATATCTTAGGGTCTATAGATGATAATGATGATACTTGTATGAGGTTTGCAAAAGAAGCTGGCTGTGTGGTCGTGTCTGTAGACTACCGTTTAGCTCCAGAGCATCCTTATCCAGCACCAATTGAGGATTGTTATGCAGCATTAAAATGGATTGCTGATAACGCAGAGGCATTAAACATTGATTCGAATCGAATTGGTGTTGCAGGAGCGAGCGCTGGCGGTGGACTAACAGCAGCATTGACATTATTAGCTCGCGATCGAAAATATCCTTCTATTTGTTTTCAAATGCCACTCTATCCAATGATTGATGACCGAAATAATACACCTTCTACGAATGAAATTAAAGAAGGATTTGTTTGGAATCAAAAGACAAATGAAGCTGGATGGAAAATGTATTTAGGAGAAATATATGGAACGGATAATATTCCTGCCTATGCAGCCCCTGCTCGAGCAGAGGATTATAGTAATTTGCCATACACCTACACATTTGTTGGTCAATTAGATCCATTCCGCAGCGAAACATTGACCTATGTAACCAAACTTGCGCAAGCTGGTGTTGATGTCGAATTTCATTTATATCCTAGGGCCTATCACTGGTTCGAAGGATTAAATCCAAATGCCGACGTATCTATTTACGCTGTGAATGAAATGATACAAGCAGTAAAGACTGGTTTCGAAAGAGTAGCTAAGGTAGAGGCTTAATCTCTTTACATATTCTATTATCTTAACAACAAACACACTCTCTTATTAAAAAGAGAGTGTGTTTGTTGTTGTACATTTCTTTAGTGTTTTCATTCCGTTTTATGTAAGAATATTAAAGTTGCGGAATTGAAATAAGATGTTTAGACGATATGTTTATTTCCTCTGCAAGTGCTTTGATTTTCATCATAATTTGAAGCATTTCTTCTGTTGTCGTCCTTGGGTTGATGGAACAAAGTCGAATTACCACTTTTCCTTTCAATTTGGTCGTACTTAGCATAGCGAATCCTCTATGATTAATTTCTTCCACCAGTTTTTTGTTTAGTTCATTAATTTTATCTATAGATGCTAGTCCACAAGGGGTATAGCGAAAAGTAACAATTCCTAATTGGGCAGATGTTACCACTTCCCAATCTTTTTCTTTCCTTAAAAACTCTTCAACTTGTTCAGCCAACATAATGCCATGATCAATTGCCTTTCGAAAAGCTGCGACTCCAAACACTTTAAAAGAAAGCCATACCTTTAACGCCCTAAATCTACGAGATAGTTCAATTCCACGTTCTCCAAAATTAACTTTTTCTTCTATATTAGTTTCCGTATCCTTAATATACTCCGGAATCATACGGAATGTTTCACTTAAGTATTGGCTGTTTCTAATGAGTACACAGCCCACATCATAAGGCTGAAAAAGCCATTTGTGAGGGTCCAGTGTTAAGGAATCGACTCGATGAATTCCTTGAAGTAAAACACTTCCTTTTTCACTGATAATTGCTGGAGCGCCATAGGCCCCATCCGCATGTAGCCATACATCTTCTTCATTACACAGATCAGCCAATTCATTGAGGGAGTCAACCGCTCCACAATTAGTTGTCCCTGCATTAGCAACAACACAGAATGGTTTTTTCCCTTTTAGTCGATCTTCTTTTATTTGCTTTTTTAAAGTACTAACTGAAATTCGTAAATATTCATCTGTTTCAATTCGGCAAATTTGATGATGTTTGAACCCTAATACTTTAAGTGCCCGATCCACAGAAAAATGAGTTTGGTCGGAAAAATACACAACCGCATTTTCTATATCGTTATTAAGCGTGACCTGTCTCGCTACAGTAAGCGCAGTCAAATTAGCCATGGAACCCCCACTTACAAATAGCCCTTCAGCCGAATCAGGAAATCCTAACATTGATTTTAACCAGTTGATTGTCGTTAATTCGATTTGCTCAGCACCTGCGCCTACAATCCAAGCTGTGGGAAATACATTAAACCCACTTGTTAAAAAATCTGCTACTACTCCTACATAATTATTAGGACCCGGCACAAAAGCCATAAAATGCGGATGATCCACATGGGTAATCTGATTAAACACATTGCTATTAAGAAAATGAAGGAGCTCTTTCGGATTGGATCCGTTTTCTGGAATTGATTCAGTTAGCTTGTCTCTAAAAATATCACCATCAATCGTTTCAGATACTGGTTTACTTTTTAAATGATTCATATGGTCAACAATTAAATCAACCGCTTGATATCCTAACTGACGCATCTCTTCGGCTGATAATTGCAGGTTTTTGGTCATTTGGTTCACTCCTATTCCATTTAAAAAGGCGAGTTCTTGCTCGCCTTTTCATTTTTTATAATTTGTAATCACCGATTGTCTGTGTTGGATTTTGAAGGATCCTGTTGATTAACTGATGGATATGATTCAATATTTCCTGTATTTTCTCCGCTTCATATACAGTTTGATCATATCCAAATTTTATTGTAAGTTTCTCTTCAGGGAAGCACATAATTCCATACTTTACATGCGGCTCATCAACAACTTGGTAATCTGTGATGGCAAAATTTCTATTCTCATTTGAAGAATAGATTTCTGGGTTCGTTGGATAGTTTTCAAAAACCCAAAGATGGTCGGTTAACTGATTGATCAACTCACTTTGTTTTTGTATCTCAACAAATGAATAGTATGCATACTCATTACATTTCAATGTTTCTAGTTGTACTTTTTGCAAGAAGTCCACAAAAGATTGTGTTTCTGTCCATGCTAGCCGGATAGGCAAAACATTTGTGAACAGACCAAACATATTTTCAATCCCTTCTACTTCGGGAGGTCTGACTGATACTAGATTAGGTAATACTACTTCTTTCATTCCGTTGTATTTGCCAAGCAATATTCCCCATACAGCTAGTAATGCCGAATTCACAGTTATATTGTTTTTGGTTACAAATGTCTGTAACTGATTAGTCAAATCCCTATCTAACGTTAAATCCATAAATGTGAAATTTAACCCTTCACTTTGAGTTGGTACTTTCTTCTTAGGAATACTGATTTTTCGATTGTATCCTGATAAATAATCCCGCCAAAAATGACGTGCTTTCTCATGGTCTTGTGCTAAAGTCCAGTCTATGAATGTTTGAAAAGGTTTTACCGTAGGTAACTCTACTGTAGTTCCCGCATTTATTGTTTCATAGAGTTGGAATAATTCGTCTAACAAAATGCTGACGCTCCAACCATCGCACAATAGATGATGGGAACTCCAAACTACCTTATACTCGTCATTCCCTAGTAGAAATATACAGAGACGGGTCATGAGTTCATCATTTTTGAATCCTCGAATTAAATTTTCATTCATCCACTGATCTATGAATTCCTGTTGTTCTTGTTTTGCCATCTCAATCAAGCTTTTTACCTCTGAAATTATTTGAACATCATGTAGCACAGCTTGCCAAGGTTGTTCTTGTTCATCTTGCACGATGATTGTTCTTAGAGAATCGTGACGATCAACTAATTGTTGAAAACACTGAATAAAGAGATCTACATCTAATTGCCCCTCAAGCGTCCAAATTGTTTGTTCGAAATAAGCATTGGTATCAGGCTCAGCTACAGCATATTCATAAATAACTTGTTGGAAAGGTGCCAATGGGTAAATTCGTTCTATTTTTAAATCTGGCATTTTTTCTTTTATTTTGTTAAGTGTATGTTGATTTAGTGATGTAACTTTATTTTCTTTCTTTTTGTTTATATCGTCTGTTTGTGAACTTGAAAAATGGTCTAGCTTTTTAACAAAATGAACCATGTCTCCTAATATAGGAAACGAAAATAGATTTTTTGGCTCTAACTCAAATCCTTGTCTATACAGTCTGACAGAAACTTGAATCGCTTTTATCGAATCTCCACCTAAGGCAAAGAAATGATCATTTACTCCGATTTGATCTACTTTGAGTACCTCTTGCCATACACTAGTCAATATTTTTTCCATTTCAGTTTTTGGAGCAATAAACACATCATTTTTTTGTTTCTCTGGAGCAGGAAGCCCTTTTCGATCTAATTTCCCATTAGGAGTTAAGGGTAGTCGTTCTAGATAAACAAAATAAGAAGGTATCATGTACTCTGGCAAGCGGTCTCGCAAATGCTGTCGTAGTTCTGTTGTGCTTATATTTTGCTCAGTTACCACATATGCAACTAAAAATTTCATCCCATTCTCATCTGCCTGATCAATTACTACAGCTTGTTCGACTTGTTTGTAAGTGAGAAGACAATGGACAATTTCTTCTAATTCCACACGATATCCTTGAATTTTGACTTGATAATCTTGGCGGCCTAAAAATTCAATATACCCCTCGGGATGCATTCTGCCACAGTCTCCCGTCTTGTAAATGAGACCAAGCTCCGGATGTGACACAAATACTTCGTTCGTTTTTTGTTCATCATTTAAATATCCTTTAGCAAGACCCACTCCCCCAATATATAAATCACCAATTACACTAACAGGGCACATTTTCTTTTCATAGTTCAACACATAATACGTTTGGTTTGCCAAAGGCATCCCATATGGAATACTGTTCCAATGTGATGCCACCTGTTTGACTGGATAATAAATTGACCAAATTGATGCTTCTGTTGCTCCTCCCAGTGAAATTACTTCCGCAATCGGGAAATGTCGTTTTATTTTTTCTGGTAAAGAGAGTGGAATCCAATCCCCACTATGTAAAACTAAACGTAAAGAAGAATTTTTAAAATGAGTACCTACTTGATCCAATGCCAAATCCATGATTGCAGGTACTGTATTCCAAATTGTAATTCCTCTGCGTTCGACCGTACGGATTAGTTCTTGCATGTCTCTCGGATCACGAATCATTACCAACATTGCACCCGTGCTTAACGTTCCAAAAATATCGTATACAGACAGGTCAAAGCACATAGAAGAGATACCAATAATACGATCTTCTTCATTTACCTGGTATTTTTCATTGATATCTTGAATGGTATTTGCAACCGCTTGGTGAGTAATGATTACTCCTTTTGGCTTTCCAGTACTTCCTGAAGTATAGATAATATAGGCAAGATCTTCCGGATTAGCAATAGTAGGTAGGTCTTCATTTGTATATAATGACAAATGTTTCTCTTCATAAAGACTAGGTTCTAATAAAAGTTTGCATGCGCTATTTTCTAAGATATATGTTTGTCGATCTAGTGGATGATCAGGATCGATGGGTACGTAAGCAGCACCTGCTTTTAAAATCCCCATCATATTAGCAATCGTATCAACTCGCCTCTGTGCCAAAAGGCCAACTTTGTCCCCTAAACCAACCCCTTGTTCTTGCAAGTAGTGCGCAACTTGATTGGAGCGCTTATGAAGCTCTGAGTAAGTTAACCATTCTTGCTCAAAGACTACTGCTACTTCATCCGGTGTACGCTTTACTTGGTCTGTGAATAATTGATACAGAGTAGTAGAAGGTATTTTTTCTGTTGTCTGATTGTATTGCTCAATTAAAGTTTGATCCGATTCTTTCATTTGCAAATAGGTTACGTCACTTTGTTTCACCAATTGTTCCAACAAGTCGACAAATTGGGAAAACATTGCTTCTATCACATCAGCATCAAACAATTCTTCTACATAGTTCCAGCTAATTAATAACTCTCCATTTTTTTCAATTACCACATTATCCAAATACACTTGTGGAGTCCGAGCGTGAATATGGCGAAGAGAACCAAGCTGTTCCCAAGCAAAAGCACCCGCACCTGCTAGCATCGAGGTGAAAACAATTGGCATAACTGCTTTTGGCGTCATTTGGTGATATCGAGTAAAATCTCGAATAAAGTTAACTCCATCGTAATGCCGATGTTCAAGGCCATCTAATAAAGTAGATTGAGTTTGTTTTACTCTAGTAAAGAAAGATTGCTCTGGATTCACATCAACATCCAATAAAATGAGTGAAGTAAAATCTCCCACAATCTGCTCTACTTCTTCATGAACAGGATAACGATTAAATACAGTCAAATTAATTGCCAATCGACGTTGATTACTCCAATATGCCAACACATCACCATATATCGTACAAAGTAGAGCGGAAGGAGTTACTTCTTTCTCTTGTGCTAACTTTCGTAACTTTGTCCATTTTTCATTGTCCAGAATCTTAGTAAGTGATTGGAATGTAGGAGTAGCAATCTCTACCGGATCCTTTTTTAACAGCAAAGAAGGAGCAAACGGAAAGTCAGGAAGCTTACTTGTCCAATAATCTTTTGCTGTTTTATATTCTTTGCTTTGTTCCATTTCATCATAGATAAACATGTAATCTTGAAAATCAAAAGAAAGAGAATCCAAACTTTGATCTGGTTTGTAATAATAATGAAACAAATCATGTCCAACGATGTTCATGCTTGCCCCGTCCATCAATAAAGCATCATATCGAAAACATAACAAATAAGTGTCTTCTTTTAAAAGAAAGGCTTTCAATTCAAACAAAGGCCATTGCCCCAAAGGAAATACATGGTTAGTCATTCGAGAACGTTCTTCTTGCAAGCGAACACTTTGTTTCCTATCATCTAAACCAATGAGACTTTCTATTTCAATCTGATAATTAGGAACGTTTTGTAAAATTTGTTGTTTTCCCTCTGGCAAGATTACAGCTCGTAACATTGGATGACGATGAATTACTTTTTGAAAACTTTGCGAAAGACGATTGATATCCAATTTTGTTTCATATTCAAAATACGTTTGAGGTGAAATACCGCTTAATTCAAACTGTGAATTCCGTCCTAACATGTAGGCTGTCTGAACTTCCGTTAAGGGAAATGGCTTGGACAAATCTTTAACACGAGTTGGCATATTATCTAAGCATTCTTCTTTATGCTCCACCTCTACATAAGAACTTAGTTGAGCAATCGTGGGATGTTTGAAAAAATCCGTTGTACTTACTTTCAAATGGTCTTTTCTTAATAAATTGATAATCTGTAGTGCTTTAATCGATTCTCCTCTTAAAGTAAAAAAGTTATCATGAATACCGATCCGCTCGATTTCCATCACTTTTCCCCATGCTTGTACCAATTTCTCTTCAATTTCATTTCGTGGGGCAACGTATGGAATAGATACGTAATCTATTTGAGTTACATCCAATAACCTTTTTCGATCTACTTTCCCATTTGGATTCAATGGAATCTCTTCTACCTGAATCATTTTTTCAGGAATCATAAACTCAGGTAATTTATTGCTTAAATATTTTCTGAGCTCTTCAAAAGGGACCTTATTATCCGATACATAGTAAGCGGCTAATAATTTCCTGTTTCCATATACCTGATCAACAACAATAGCTTGGCTTATCTTTGGATATTTCCTTAACTGAGCTTCGATTTCCCTTAATTCAATCCGATACCCCCGAATTTTCACTTGATGATCCATTCGACCGAGATATTCAAATTCTCCATTAGGCAACCAACGAACGAAATCACCCGTATGATACATCATTTCTCCTGCTACAAAAGGATTCAGGACAAATTTTTCATCTGTCAGTTTAGATTTACCAAGATACCCCCGGGCTACTGCCACGCCAGCAATACAGAGCTCGCCCGGTATTCCAAAAGGTTTCAATTGACCATACTTATTCAATATATAGGAACGATAATTGGGATTAGGTTTTCCAATCGTCACTTCTTTGGCCGTGCTCAAATCTTTTACTGCTGCACAAATGGTTGTTTCTGTGGGACCATAGATATTTAAAACTTTCGCTTCACTGATGCTTCTAATTTTTTCAACTAAATCAATTGAAAATGCTTCCCCTGCTAACAAAATGGACTTTAAATCTTGTAGAAAATCTGCCCCTTCTGGATCACTCAAAATCACTTCCATTCTTGATGGGGTTGATTCCCATAAATCCACCTTATGTTCTTTAACCAAATGAGCCAATTCTTTTGTTGCAAACTGGTCCTCTGTAACTATGACTACTTTCGAACCTTGAGTTAAAGGAAGACATATTTCTAACAAAGAAATATCAAAAGAAACACTAGCAAGAAACAAGAACGACTGATTATCTTTTACTTTTTCTCTCATAACGCTTAAAAAATGGACAAGAGATTTCTGTTCCACCATTACGCCTTTTGGATTTCCTGTTGATCCTGATGTGTAAATAACATAAGCCAAATCATTAGGATCACTTTCTCGAACTAAATTGCTTTCTTCACCTTGGAAGAGATGTTCCTCATCAAGATACAGCACTTCACCAGCAAATTGTGGAAATTCTACCTCTGTTCGCTTGCTCAGCAAACATTTGGCTTGACTATCTTGTAACATATATTCAATTCGTTCACTTGGATAGTGAGGATCGATTGGTAAATATGCTGCTCCTGCTTTTAAAATCCCCATCATGCCAATGATCATTTCCAATGAACGATCTACCATAACTCCAATAATGCTTTCTTTCGATGCACCTTTACTTTGGAGAATAGAAGCCAATTGATTTGCTTTCTTATTTAATTCTCTATATGTCAAAGATTGATCATTACAAATAACAGCAATTTGATCTGGGGTTTTCAACACTTGCTCCTCAAACAAATCCTGAAATGTTTGAGACAAGTCTATGCCTGTCTGAACTTGATTAAACCCTCCTAGCAACTCTTTGTCTTCTTCCGAAATAATACAGATATCTTTCACAGCCAGATTCGGATTTTTTAACACTTGCTTTAAAACATAAAGATAAGATTTGGCAAACTGTTGCAACGAAGAAAGAGAATGAGACTTGAAAGAAATTTGAAATTCAAATTCATTATGTATTTCATTCCATTTTCTTCGTATCCAGATAGCTAAATTATTCTCTGAGCATTCTTCTATCAAACTTTTATTATGTAATCCTTCCATCCCAAAAACGATTTGAAAAGGAGTTGAATGGTGTTTCGCTAATAATTCAGGGAGCGGATAACTCTGATTGTCATACCCGAATATAGTCGTTTGTTCAACTTGATCTACCACTTTCTTAAAGGATTGATGCGGATAGATTTCACTTCCTATAGGAAGCAAATCATTACGATTCTTCCTCTGTTCATCATTTTTTTCAATTACAGGAACCCCAATTGTAATCTTTTCTTGATCTGTATAATGTGCCAAGCAAACCCTTAATGCGGCCTGTAACCAGCTAAATAAAAGTATATCCTGAGACTTACTTACTTTTTGTATAATTTGACTAAGCTCTGAATCCATAATGACTTGAATATGGTCGCATGGATTATCTTTATTAAATTGATAACCGCTATTAAATAAAGAAAAATCGAGAACCTCGGAAGATAATTGCTCCTTCCAAAATGCTTCTACCACTTTATTCTCATGAATCGAACTTCGATCTTTAATGTGCATTTTTATCTTTAGCCCCCTAATATTCATTTCATCTATTTGTTAATTTTCAAGCCAACTTCAAGCCCATGGAGAAATACTTGATGGTTATCCAAACTTAAAAAGTGCTGAATCTCTTCAAATTTCATATGACCAACGGAACAAACTCCTAAATTTAATGTCTCAGCTACCATATTTAAGGTAGCAGTGATGATACCTGATTCAATACAAGCAAATAAATATCCATCTGAACCATATTTCGGAATGGAAGCGTTCGCATTATAGACTAAATAAACCGAAAAGGCAGACTGGTTAAATAACTCCTGGTTAATTAGCTCATGATCACTTTTGATTACTTGGTCAATATTATTTACAATTAAAAGACTATTCTCTGATGGACTATAATAATAAAAACCAGCTTTCATACCCTCTATACGTTTTGGTTTTATATAGACAAAGATATCAATGGGATAGAGTCCACCCGCACTTGCGTAATGATAGTATGTTTTTTCTTCCTTAACCTGTTTAAGAGTAGAAATAAACTTAGAAAATTCAGAAAAAACAATAGGTTTGTTCATATCAAATTGGCGGCAAGATCTACGCTCCCTGATTATGGCGGGCAGCTCATTTGTTTTTTCAAGTTGAATTCCGGTTGACCGCGCAGCAGGGTGCGTTCGATTTAATTGTTCACTAATATACTTATCTAGTTCCTCTTTAGAGAAGCGAATCTGATTGCTATATGGATTCGGAAAAATTTTTTCTTGTGTGGAAAATACTTCTCTTGGATGTAATATGTTACTTACTAACACCCGATTCTTTATCATAAGTTCTACTATTTTTTGTGTCTCTCCCTCATTTCCTAACGAAAAGCGCTCTACTAGCTCACTAATCGTCACACCTTTTTGAGTCAAAAAATAAAGCTCAGGAAACCAATCAGACAGAACACCTGGAAATTTCGTTTCTCCTATCAAAACTTCATTATGCAACTTCTCCCAATGCTTAATAGGAGACCAGTAATAAATTTGCTCGCTCATATTCCCCTCCATAAATGATTAACTTATTTTACTTCCAATCCACAAAATTTTAGATTGTATTCCTTGTCCCATAGCAACTATGAATGCATGTACTTTAAGACCGCCTGAGGATAATAAAATAACTTTTTTTCTTTAAAATCTTTTATTTCATCATAAAACACTATTTTTTATTGGGCATTTCACATCCTTTTCCTTAGTAATCCTATAAAATATAAACCATTTAAAACATTGAGAATATTCATGTATTTTCAATGTGAAATTATTGTAATGGATTGGAAAGCAGATGAATATAGTTATTAAACAAAATAATATTGAGAAAGTTTTATTTGTTATACCAATAAAACTTTGAAATAAGGTTTATTACATATGAATTAAGAAAAGAGTTTACAACTTTTCTTTAGAAGTTAATGTATAACTGTAACATTCTATTACGTACAAGTGCGTTGTCAACATATCGTATTTAAAATAGAAAAAAGACACCTAAAAATGATATTATCCCCTTAAGGTAGACAGTGTAAAAAGACCATGAACAAACATGGATGTTACACTTCTACTTGGAGGGGATTTTATTATGGCTAAAAAAGGGGCTACATTTCAAACTTATTCAGATGAATTAAAGATACAAGCCGTAGAAAGTTTTTTAAATGGTGAGGATAGTCAATCAGCTATAGCGAAGAAATATGGACTTAAAAGTAGAACGCAACTAATAGATTGGGTTAGGAAATATCAAGAAACAGGCGGTATTTCAGACTCACGGGGGAAAAGTAGTGGTAATAGGGGGACTTCAAAAACCCCTTGAAAGGTCATCCTCGTACGAAATTCGATAGTATGGAAGAAGAATTGGAATACTACAAGGCACAGGTGGCGTACTAAAAAAACAGTATCCAAATCTGTAGGAGGTGTCCTTGCTCAAACGACTAAGTACGAGATTATTGAAGAACTACGTTCTCGATACAAGGTAATCTGGCTTGTCGTCATTGCTCAGTTAAATTGTTCTAGCTACTATAAGAGGCGTTCAACACGTACGCAAAGAAAATTACGTTTTTCACAGGATGATACATTGCGTGAACAAATTCAAGCGATTCACATAAAATACAAAAAATATGGCTATCTTCGTATGACAATTGCCTTGCGAGAAGAGGGCTTCTAAGACTAGCTGTTTCGCCCTCTATAACTACTTACTGTATTCTTCCCTCTATTACTTGGTAATACTGCTATTATTCATACTTTTACTACATATTTCTTTTTAGACAATAATCACTAAAGATAACATAATTGTATTCCTCCTTTCTTCTATTTTATAAAGTAAATTTATTATTTTCTATATAAACCCTTCTTTCTAAAGAGGCAATAAAGTGAAACTTTAATCAGTGGGGGTTTTCTTCATCCCCTACTGATTATCAATCCTCACCAATCGGGCTTTTACGGGATAAAAATAAATTCATCAATACTTTGCAGGGATTCCGCTTCTTTCACCGAACTTAAGATAACAATGTGATTCTATCAATGCTTTCAACAATATTGCTACATGCTATCACTTATTACAAAAACAAACCTAGACAAAAATATTTATATGAGGTGAAAAAAATGAACAAAACTGAATTAATTAAAAATGTGGCTCAAACAGCCGATATCTCACAAAAAGAGGCTTCATTAGCTGTTCAATCTGTATTTGATGCAATTACAAACGCTTTACAGACTGGTGACAAAGTACAACTTATTGGTTTTGGAACATTTGAGGTACGCGAAAGAGCTGCGCGTACAGGTCGCAATCCTCAAACAGGTGAAGAAATTCAAATTGCAGCCGGGAAGGTTCCAGCCTTTAAAGCAGGAAAAGAATTAAAAGAAGCTGTAAAATAATAAGAAACCAGCCAATTAGGCTGGTTTCTTATTTTATTTCATAACCGCGTATATATTATCTGCATGATATACTTCACAAATATAAAATAAACACCTACAGTTACTTACGATTTGATATTTTCTCGTAGGATATATACTAGATTGTAATAAGCAACCATCAAACAGTTCAATAATGTTTCCAGAAGGTTGATACCCTTGATATAACATATTTTTTCTTATGTCCATTTCCTCAATTAGTTTTTCAATTGGTACGTCTCCAGTTTCTAATTCTTTAACCATTTCAATTGGTAAAAGTGAAGTATCGGCAAAAATTAGATTTTCAGATAACACCTTCTCCTTATAACTAACAGACGAAACTCTGTAAAGAAATGCTCCATTTTTATCAAAAAAGCTTTTCGCTTCCTTGGGAATATATTTTCGATCTAGCATTTCTTGTTCCACAATATTGAACTGGACTGTATCTTTCACAATATTTTCTAAAGATGCGATAGATAGCGTTTCTTTAGAAAACAATAGATCTTTAACCACTTTTCCTGCTGCAGCATCAGCCAATTCTCTTTTTTTATTTTCCACTACTAACATGACTAACACCTCTTCTATATTTATATAATCTAGTATTAACTCAGACGGAACATATTCTTAAAGTTACCTCATATGAAAACGACTATGGTAGGTATCGATTCTATTATCGTTACAAACTTCCATCAACTAATCAGTTACTGCTCATTTATGTGTAAGAAATCTACTACTTTGCAAAAGTGTCCCTGCATCAAACTGCCTTATTTCTGTTACATCTTTGTTTAATAAAGCTATTGAAGCAACATAGCCTGAACCAGGTCGCAAATCCATCAAATTTGTAGTTCCAACAAACTCTGGCTTATCCTGAAAAACAAGTAGTTCTGGTAAATAATCTGGAGTTGATACAGTCAGATTAGAAGGTGATATCATTAATCCTTCTCCAGTCGCCTTGAGTATCGCTTCTTTCCGCGTCCAATATGTTAAAAACCCTTCAACTTTACTTTCAATCGGCAGTTTTTCTAGCTGAGCAATTTCTATATCTGTTAATACTCCTACTGCCATTTTAAGCACATCAATATTAGAATTTATTTGTTCCACATCTATGCCGACAGCTGCGGACGTTGTAAACGCAACAGCAATTCGTTCTCCTGAATGTGACACAGATAATTGCGGCATACCTACAGGTAATTGCGGGCGTCCGTGTGCTAACTTACAAACTGGACAGGTTCGATCGATGGGTACTTGAAGAGGGGACATTGCGAGTTGTTTTCCCAGTACCAATCGACTAATTGCACATCCAATCATAAATCTTGCTCGGTCCTCAGGCTGATGGAACAAATTTGCTTTCTCACGCTCGGTGTCATTTAGTAAATCATAGTGCCAAGGTTGCAAGTCTGAAATTCGAGCCCACCATATTTGGCAATGATGGCTTCTTAGCTTTGGTACTGAATCTACAATCTCCCAATCCTTCATAAAAATTCTCCCCTTTTCATATCCAATACTCATACTAAGAAAAGTATGAAATCTATTCCGGTCTTTCAACAAACATCTCCACTAACAAGTTCCCTTTTAGCTTTTGATCATTGCTATTGTAATAGAGAATTCTATCCAGTTTTATCATTACACCTGGGCAGATTATACCTCCGCTATTTACCCGCGACTGCTTTTGAATGAGATTCATTTGATTGGACTGCCGTTTTTTTCTTTGATGTAGCTATTGCATCCGCATCACGAATACGTAATGCAAACAATAATGCAATGCATAGAAATATAGCTGCACCAATTAGAGCGATTTGATACGCTACAATACTAGCACTCTCATTTCCAGCTTCACTGACATTATGATTTCCAAAAGCAGCTAGAAGACTCGCAAGAATCGCAACACCGATGGCAGAACCTAAACGATTTTGCACATTAAAAATGGTTGTCGCTCTCCCCATTGAAGATGGATGAATATTGTTAAAAGCTGAAAATTGCACAGCTCCTACAGAATGACCTAAGAAAAATCCTATGCCGAATAGTAACATTCGAATCACCCAAGGGTTTGTCTCCTGATTCACGAAGCTTAATACAACAAATATGATTGCTGAGCACAACAATCCAAGAGAGATTAGCTTACGTGGTCCAAGCCTTTTATACGACCAAGGCACTATTTGTGAAGAAATCATAAGTCCAATTGCTTCTGGAAATGTAGTGAGCCCTGTTTCCAGTGCTGATGCATGTAACACATTTTGATACATAAGTGGGAATATAAATAACATGCCCAGTAATCCAGCAGCCGAAAATAATGAAATGAGACTCATATTCCGAAATAAACGATCTTGTAGCAAACGTAAATCTAACATTGGCTGCTTCACACGAAGTTCAACAAACACAAAGAAAATAATAAGCGAAAGTCCACCCAATCCTGTCCCTATTATTTCTAAGGAACCCCAGCCTTTTGATGGCCCTTGACTCATTGCATATATCAACATTGCAAATCCTGGTGCGGAAAGTATAAAACCAGGTAAATCTAACCGCCCAGCATTTTTTTCAATATGCTCTACTAAAAATAACGTACCAATTAATAAAGCTACTATTCCAAACGGTAAATTAATATAAAATGCCCAGCGCCAAGACATATAATCTACAAAGAATCCACTAACAATTGGCCCTATTGCTGGCGCAACAGCAATAGGCAAAACAATAAACCTAGAAATCTTCGGTCTTTCTTGTGGTGAGAATGTTCGAAATAACATTGCCATTCCTACGGGAGTCAATAATCCTCCGCCAGCACCTTGTATAACGCGGAATATATTTAGGGCGGTAATATTATCAGCAAATCCGCATAATGCAGAAGCTGCTGTAAATACAGAAAGTGCAATTAGGAATACCCGCTTTGTACCAAATCGATCTCCGAGCCATCCAGAAATCGGTAAAAATACAGCCAGACTTACTAAGTATCCAACATTGACTGTCCCCATTGCTGAAGCTGGAACTTGTAGCTCATGACTAATCGTTTGCAGTGCTACATTTACAATCGTTGCATCCATAGCAGCCATAAACATCGCAGTTACATATACAACACTCACAACAATTTTCGGATTCACCTTCAAATTCATTACTACTTCCCTACTGAAACGCATTCAAGTGAACGAAGACTTTTTGGCTGCATATCACTCCAATGTAATTCGATATATGCAAGACAAGATTGTCTACTATCTTGTTCATGAACAACATCCCACCCCGCTGGTACATCGAGAAAGGCTGGCCAGACAGAGTGCTGGCCTTCCTTATTTACTAACACTTTATACATAAAATTATCGTTTTCAAATGGATTCGTCATACTTTACTTACCCCTTTCATCTCTTGCAATCTATTAGCTAATACTTGTCCGATTTCTGTTAATGGTCCTGGCTGACATAAATCTTTATGTCGACAATCAATATCATATTGTTCAATTTCTCCATCGATATAGTTAAACCATGTATCTGGAGAAATTGGATCAAACCATTCTGGTATGATTGTTGATCTAAAGAATACAATGTTTCCATGGAATTGTTTTGGAACATACTTTCCTAAAAGACCAACAGAATTTACGTATGTTTCTTTCAAATTCAAAATGGTTTCCTCTTCCAGGCTCGCTAATGCACTGCCATCCCTGCGAAGTATATCAATAGCATTTGCCATATCAAGTGGTTTCCCGTCCATGTTATCTGGATCATATCCTCCTAATGCAAGTAGTGCAATAAGCGCTTCTTCCTCAGTAGGTGATTCTGTATTTGGTAAAAAATGACCAGGATAAGAATCCAGCATGACAAGTAATTCAACTTCTTCTCCTTGATTTTGCAAATGAGTTGCCATTGCATGAACAACATTTCCTCCGAGAGACCAACCTAACAATCTGTACGGTCCATGTGGCTGTATTTCACGAATGTGCTCAAGATAGTCAGCAGCCATTTCGTCTAATGATTTTGGAAGTTCTTCGCTTTTTGCAATACCGCGTGCCTGTACACCATAAATTGGATGATCGCTTCCTAAAGACTTCATTAATCCTGCATAACACCAACTAAGCCCACCTGCTGGATGTACACAAAACATAGGTAGCTCACCACCACTTGTTCTTAATGGCAAGATTACATCTAGTGCACTTTGGCTTGTCCCCATCTCAAGTCTTTCGGCAAGCCCTGCAACTGTCGGTGCCGCAAATAAGCTACCAATACTTAACTCAATTCCTAGCGCTTCTCTGATCCGGCTCATTAACTGCACAGCAAGTAAGGAATGACCGCCAAGATCAAAGAAACCATCATCAATACCAATTCGAGGCAAATTCAAAACTTCTGTAAATAATTCACATAAAATTTCCTCTTTTGGTGTTCTTGGTCCTCGGCTTATAGTAGATGCCGTGAATTCAGGTGCTGGTAATGCTTTACGATCTAACTTACCATTTGGAGTTAAAGGTAATTCACTTATCATAACGAAAGCATACGGCACCATATAATCAGGTAGGCTAAGTCCCGCGTATTGGCGCATTTCAGCTGTATCAATGTGTACATGTTCTGACGGAACAATATAGGCGACTAAGCGCTTATCACCAGGCTGATCTTCACGTACAATGACAGCAACTTGTTCAACATGAGGATGCTGCATTATAACCGCTTCAATTTCACCAAGTTCAATTCGGAAACCACGAATTTTAATTTGATGATCTGCACGTCCCATATAATCTAACGTGCCATCTTGACGCCAACGTGCTAAATCTCCTGTACGATACATTCGAGTGCCAGGTTTCCCATATGGATCTGCTATAAATCGTTCTGCAGTTAAACCCGCACGACCCAAATATCCACGGGCAAGTCCTGCTCCTGCCACATACATTTCCCCCACTACTCCCGGTGGTACAGGTTGTAAGTAGTTATCTAATACGTATACTTTAAGATCTGGTATACTACATCCAATTAAGCTATTTGCTCGTAAAGATACGATATTTTGATCTAGCTCGATATAGCTTACATGTACAGTTGTTTCAGTAATACCATACATATTAATAAGCTTAGGTGCGTTTTCTGGATGACGACTATACCAATCTTCTAGGCGACTTAATTCCAGTGCCTCTCCGCCAAAAACGACATATCGTAAAGAAAGCTTCTGCCCTAATTGGGCATTTTCACGATCCGCCTGCATAAGTTGGTAAAACGCTGATGGTGTCTGATTTAAAACTGTTACCTTCTCCTGAACAAGCAGATTTAAAAACTCCCTAGGTGAACGACTCACAGTATGCGGTACAATAACAAGACGCCCTCCATACAGTAACGGTCCCCAAATTTCCCAAACTGAGAAATCAAATGCGTAAGAATGGAACATTGTCCAAATATCATTTGAATCAAATTGGAACCAATGATCAGTTGCTCCAAATAACCTTACAACATTTTGATGAGGGATCATTACACCTTTTGGTCTACCTGTTGAACCTGATGTGTAAATTACATAAGCAATGTGTAAAGGTGATAGCGGCTGTATTTGCTCCACATTCTCTATATTCTCTTCACTATATTTGTTTAATGTCTCAATTATTTTCGGATCATCTACTACAATCGCTTCGATCTCATCACTCTCTATTGTCACTTCCCTGTTCGTAATCATACAAACAGGCTTAGCATCACTTAACATAAATGAAATTCGGTCTGATGGATAATCAGGATCTAGCGGTAAATATCCTGCTCCCGCTTTTAAAACTGCTAATAAACTTACGATCATATCAAGAGATCTTGGCATCGCCAAAGCAACCAATTGCTCTGGACCTACTCCTTTTTCAATTAAGAGACGTGCAAGTTTATTCGATCTCTTATTTAACTCTTCATAAGTTAGCGCAGTGTCCTCAAACACGACAGCGGTTGCATCTGGCGTTAAGCGAACTTGTTTCTCAAACAATTCTGGCAACGTCATCTCAGGAGCAATTTGAAAGCCGCCATTCCATTTTTCAAGTATTGTTTGACGCTCTTCTTCTTGTAAAATTTCCAAACATCCAATAGATTGTTCTGGATTCTTTGCTGCATCATCTAATAAACGAATGAAACGACTCACAAATTTTCCAGCTGTTTCACGCTTAAATAAATCTGTACTAAACTCAAGTAAACCATGTAACCCATTTGGCTGACCTTCAGATGTACTACGTTCACTTATTTCTATCGTCATATCAAACTTCGAAGAACCAACACTCTTAATCTCAATATGCGTTTCTAGATTCGGTATATTAAGAGTAGCCTCTGGTGTATTTTGATAGGCTAACATAATTTGGAATAGTGGATGACTGTTTCTCGAACGCGCAGGGTTTAATACTTCAACAAGTCGTTCAAACGGAACATCTTGATTTTCATATGCCGAAAGGTTCACTTTACGTACCCTGCTTAATAGTTCACTAAAGCTAGGATCTCCAGATGTATCTGTACGTAATACAAGTGTATTTACAAACAATCCAACAATATCTCCAAGCGCATCATCACTGCGCCCCGCAATTGGACTGCCTATTGGAATATCCGTTCCTGCTCCTAATCGTGTAAATAATGCAGCGAGTCCGGATTGCAACACCATAAACAAGCTAACACCATTTTTACGAGCAAGCTCTAATAGTCGTTCATGTAACTCTGGATTCACATGAAAATCTATCGTTTCCCCACGATAACTCGTTTCCACAGGACGTTGATAATCTGTAGGTAACTCCAGTTGATCTGGTAATGCCTTCAGCTCTTCTTTCCAAAACTCAATTTGTTGTGAAATAAGACTATCTTGTAAACTCTCATTTCCTAATAGTTCTTGTTGCCAAAGGGCATAATCGGCATACTGTACTGGAAGCGACTTCCACTGAACTGATTCACCTTTACAATGTGCTTGATAAGCAGCCGCTATGTCTCTTGACAATGGATTTAATGACCATCCATCCCCTACAATATGATGCAACAATACAAGTAACACATGTTCATCCGGATTTATTTCAAAAAGTTCCATACGGATAGCTGGCTCTTCTGCAAGATTAAAGCAATATCTTACAGCTTCAGCAAGTACTTTAGGTAATTCTGAATCAGTAGTCTGCGTAACAATTAAAGTAGGATTTGCCTCATTCGTCTCCAAAATTTGCTGATATGACGTACCTAGCGTGTTAGGAAAAATCGTTCGAAGTGTCTCATGTCGATCGACGATATCATAAAATGCAGCTTGTAAAGCTTCTCGATTTAATTCACCAGACATTCGAATGACTACTGGAATATTGTAAGTTGGGCTTGGACCTTCTAAGCAGTTCAAGAACCATAAACGACGCTGTGCAAAAGAAAGCGGTACTTCTTTTGGACGCTCTACCTTCTGAATAGCTGGCCTTGCACGCTGCGTGCCATCTAATTGTTTAGCGAGCTCAGCGACTGTAGGTGATTCAAATAGTTTTCCAATCCCTAATTCCACACCTAATGTTTCACGAATACGTCCCATTAACCGAGCAGCTAACAGAGAATGTCCGCCTATTTCAAAGAAGTTATCATCGATTCCAATCCGCGCTATGCTAAGCACTTCCGCAAATAAATCACATAAAATTTCTTCTTGTGGATTTCTAGCTATGCGCTCACTAACAAGTAAATTAAAGTCAGGTGCTGGTAACACTTTCCGATTAATCTTTCCGTTTGGTGTCAATGGCAATTCAGGTATCATCATAATTACTGACGGTATCATATAACCTGGTAGACTCTCTGCTGCATATGCTCGAATTTCTGCAAGTTCAAGATTGCTTTCAGCATCAGGTACAATGTAAGCAACTAAACGTTTTTCGCCAGGTTGATCTTCTCGAACAATTACAACGACTTGCTCAACATGAGGGTGCTGAGATAATACCGTTTCCACTTCAGATAACTCGATACGAAATCCACGAATCTTAATTTGATGGTCAGCGCGGCTCACATATTCTAGCGAACCATCTTGACGCCATTTAACAAGGTCACCTGTACGATACATTCGTGTACCAGGTTTTCCAAACGGGTTTGCAACAAATCGTTCAGCTGTTAATTCTGGTTTTCCTAAATATCCATTAGCAAGCCCCGTACCAGCAATGTATAATTCCCCCACCACTTCAGTTGGTACTGGTTGTAACCCTGCATCTAGTACATACACCTCTGTATTCCAAATCGGTCTTCCAATAGAAGGTGTACCACTCTCTTCTTCATTCATATCCATGAAAGTTGACCAAATTGTTGTTTCTGTTGGGCCATAAAGATTTGTAACATAACAATTTAATTCTTTTAACCGAGACGCTAAATTCGATGGAAGCGCCTCACCACCAACAAGCACTTTAAGTCCAATTAATCTTTCTGGATAATCTGTTACAAGCGCGTGCCAAAGTGTTGGCGTAGCTTGCATAATTGTAATATTTTTCTTTTGGATGATCTCTGTTAAAGCTGAAGAATCTTGAACCGTTTCTTTTTGTGCAACTTGAACACTTGCTCCACTAATAAGTGGTAAATAAATTTCTAAAGCAGAAATATCAAATGCAAAAGTTGTAACAGCCAACAAGCGGTCATTCACATGTAATGAAAATTGATCTTGCATTGCCAATAAAAAGTTACTTAAACTTTGCATCGGCACAACTACACCTTTGGGCTTACCTGTTGATCCCGAAGTATAAATTGTATATGCAGGATTTAAAAGTGAGATATGATCAAATGAGTCTAAATTATTTTTAGAATATTCCCTTAACTCTTCTTTTGTATTCTTACCATCAAGTACAATCCTTTGTGTATGATTCTCATTCGGTAGATTAGCCAAAATAGAAGAATGTGTTAAGATACAAACGGGCTGAGCATCGTTTAAAATGTACGCAATTCGATCTTCTGGATATTCTGGATCAATTGGTAAATACGCTGCTCCTGTCTTAAGAACTGCAATCATACCGATAACCATCTCTACAGATCTTGGAAATGCTAACGCTACAAATTGTTGAGATTGAACTCCCCGTTCTAACAAGAAGTGAGCAAGTTGATTTGCCCGTTCATTTAATTCTTTATAAGTAAGTTCTATTCCATCACATACGACAGCAATAGTATCAGGAGATTTCCTTACTTGTTTTTCAATGAGAGCAGGTACACTTACGAATGAACTTTCTTTCATAGTTTGATTCCACTCTATTAAATGCTTGCGTTCTTCATGAAATAAGAGTTCTAGCTTTCCAATCGGTGAATCTACCTGAAGATCTAATATATTTTCTAGAAGATTCATAAATCTATCTTTATGATTTATTAGCTCTTCTACTCTATATACTTCAGGGTTTGCATCAAAATTAACCCTTAAGCCATTTCCGCCAAACTCGTTTGACACATTTATCGAAAGATCATCAACCGGACCTGCTGAAAGATTATGTTTCACACCATGATTTCCTGCAAAACTCAGACTATAACCAAATGGCATGACATTAATCATTGGGCCAAATAACCTTTGATTTTCTCCCAATAACTTAAGGTCTCGGCGTAGTTCTTCATGACGGTACTTATGATGAAGGCGTATATCACGAATTTCATTAGAAACCTGCTTTACAACCTCAGCAAAACTCATATTAGGGCTTATAGACAATCTAAATGGAACAACATTCATAACCATACCAGGAGTATGAATTGATACCGACCCTAAACGTCCCATCATTGGTAAACCTAAAATTACATCCTTTGCACTTGTTAACTTGTGTATATAGATAGCAGTTGCAGCGATGATAAGATCCGGCCAATTCACTTTACAATCATGTGCAACCTTTTTTAAGGATTCTGTACTTAAACGAGACAAATGTGCTGTTTGGCGAAGAAATTCCTTCGATGTTCTAGGAGTACGTTCCGCCAAACTTACTACTTCTGGTTGATCTTGGAATCGTTCTAACCAAAATTTGCGATCTTTTTCAAACTGCTCTGATGCTCGATATGTAACGTCCTCCTCTAAAATGGTATGTACAGAACCAAAAGGTCTCTCATCATACGATTGATTATTCATATATGCCGTATATACTTTTGCTACTCGCTCTGCAAGTAACGAAAAGCCGTAGCCATCCATCACAATATGGTGAATGCGCTGATACCAGAAGAAACGATTCGCATCGATTTTAAAAAGTGCCTCCGTATACAGCTTGTCCTTTTTCAAATTAACCGGTGTAGATAAGTCTACTTCCATCCAAGCTTCAGCGGATTTTTGAGGGTTTTCTTCTTTACTAACATCGATAAAATGCATATAAAATTCAGGAGAAGCATCGATAACTTGCCATGGTCCTTTCTCATCTTCTTCAAAGTGGACATGTAAAGATTCCGCTTCCATCACAACCTTACGCACAGCTGATTCAAATGTTTTCACATCAACTGAACCGTGTATTTCTATGTACTCACCCGTATTATAAATTGGATTTTCAGGATCAAGTTGCTGCGCAAACCAAATACCCGTTTGCGCACCTGACAATGAATGACGAACCTTTTGACAATGAGACATTCGCATTTACCCCTTTATCTATCTATATTTGACAGCTCTTTTTCCTCTTGAGAGGACACTAAATGAAACCAATCATAAATTGTTGGACGCTCAGCCAAATCTGCGAATGTAACTTCTACACCTACCTGGCGCCATTTCTCTACTAAACTCATAATTCTAACTGAGTCGAGCCCTCTATTTAATAAATCTTCACCATCCCTGATATTCTCTGGTGATTCACGAAGCAATTCAGCAACTTGTTCACGCACTGATTGTAATGTGAACCTTGCAGGCCCTTCTGCTGCAGCATTTTCTTTTAAACGCTGTAAATCTTTTAATAATATATTCGTTATCGTTGTCACTGCACATCGATCCGATGCATACTGCATAGCTTGTTTATGATGTTCTTGTGAGAAATCAGCAACTGCATCAGCAATGAAAAATGGTTGTATTCCATCCATAAATGCTTCACATGCTGTTAAGAGGCATCCGATATGTGCATACACTCCGCAAATAATAAGCTGATCACGTCCTTGTTCCTGTAAAATTTCTAGAAGATTTGTTTTCTTAAAAGCACTGTATCGCCATTTTGTAAGAAAAATATCATTCTCATCAGGAGTGAGCTCATCTACAATTTTTTGCTTATGAGGCCCCTCAGGAATGCCCGATCCCCAGAAATCCTGTAATAATCCTCTTTGCTCTAGCGTTTGTCCACCCGGTTGTGCCGTATAAACGACAGGAACACCGAGTTCCTTACATGTTTTTCTGATAGATTGAATATTTGAAACCAGTTCTACTCTTGGTGATTCCTCTGCATGATATGCATCCAGAAAGTACTCCTGCATGTCATGAATAAGAAGAACTGCACGCTTTGGATCAGGCTTCCACGTTACTTTATTGTTTGGTAAATCTGCCTCTAATGGCATTGGATATACTGAGATAGCTGGAATCGCCATCTAATCACTTCCTTCCGAATTGTTAAGAATATTTATTTATGATGCATTACTTCATAATAGATTTAAGTTTTTCAGTAATTGCCTTCCGCAATTCTTTCTTGCTCACTTTACCAACACCGGTCTGTGGGAACGATTCAATAAATTCAATACGATCTGGGATTTTATATGCTGCAATTCCTCGATTTCTTAAAAACATTTTCAAATCCCCAACAGTTGGTGCTTGCCCGCGCGCGATTACAAATGCACAAGTACGCTCTCCTAAATAATCGTCTGGCATAGATACAATTGCTACATCATGTACCGCTACATGAGCTAACAGATGATTTTCAACTTCTTCAGCTGCAACTTTCTCTCCACCACGATTAATCTGATCCTTATCGCGTCCTTCAACCACTAAATATCCTTGCCCATTTATTTTGACAAGATCACCTGTGCGGTAAAAACCATCCGAAGTAAAGGATTTCGCATTATGTTCTTCAGCTTTGTAATATCCACGGATTGTATATGGCCCACGAGTTAATAAACTTCCAACTTGTCCTGGCTCCACATCATTATCATCTTCATCAACGACACGAATTTCATCAAACTCTGACATTGGTCTTCCTTGCGTATGAATAATAATTTCTTCTGGATCATCAAGTCTTGTGTAATTTACAAGTCCTTCTGCCATACCAAATACTTGTTGCAGTGTACAACCGAATGTAGGACGTACACGTTTAGCAACTTCAGCGCTAAATTTCGCGCCACCTACTTGTATGACTTCAAGACTTGATAAATCATTAGTACGTGATGCTTTGGCATCAAGCCACACCAGCGCAAGAGGTGGAACAAGAGCTGTAATTGTGACACGTTCCTTCTCAATAAGAGAAAATGCTTCATCAGGACTCCCTCCAGAGGATAGAACAACTCTACCTCCAGCATAAAGTGTTCCGAGAACCCCTGGCGAACTAAGTGGATAGTTATGTGCAACTGGAAGGACAGCAAGATACACACTTTCTTGATCCAGTTTACAAATTTCAGCACTCACTCTTAAACTATAAATATAGTCATCATGTGTTCTTGGAATTAATTTAGATAACCCTGTCGTTCCGCCTGATAATTGTAAGAAAGCTACATCACTAGATTTCACTTCTGGCAGATCAACTGGCTCCAAGTAAAGATCATGAATACCTACAAATTCTTCTTCCTCTCCTACAACTATGACATGTTGCAGCGTTGAAACTTTTTCTTTTACTTCTCTTGCAAGTTTTCGATAGTCGAATCCAAGCTGTTTATCAGAAATAATATAAGCAGTTGCTTCTGCAAATTCACAGAAATAGCTTATTTCACTACTTCGGTGTGACGGCAAAGCAAAGACTGGAAGTGCCCCAATTCGAAAAAGCGCAAAGCAGACTTCGAAAAACTCTGTAATATTCGGTAACTGAAGAACTACTCGATCCGTTTGTTTAATTCCTAAATTTAAAAATCCTGCCGCTAAGCGATCCACTCTTTTATCTAGTTCACTATAGCTCAAATGATTTTCGCCACTTGTCACTGCAATCTGGTCACCATGTTTCATCGCACGTTCTCGCAGCATCTCTCCAAAGGTCTCTCCGCGCCAGCATCCCTCTTCTTTATACTGATCTGCAAATTCCTTAGGCCATTCTCGGCATCCTGTTAACATTATTTATCCCCCTAGCTTCTATTTCAAAGATTCATCATTTAATCCCATAGCCCGAAGCATCGTACGAAACTTAGCTGCTGTTTCAGCTAGCTCATCTTCAGGTTTTGACTCCGCAACAATACCAGCTCCTGCGAATAAGCGAAGAGAATTCTCTTCAACTTCCGCACAACGAATCGTCACAATCCATTCACCGTCACCATTCAGATCGCTCCAACCAAGCATTCCCGTGAAAAACTCGCGATCAAACGGTTCAATTTCGTTAATAGCTTCACGAGCTTCTTCTGTCGGAGTTCCACAAACAGCTGGTGTAGGATGAAGTGCAAGTGCTAATTCTAACGCAGACACTGATGCATCAAGTAATTCTCCTTTTACTTCAGTAGATAAATGCCACATTGCTTCACTATTTATTAATGATGGCTTTTCTGGAACATGTAATGTGCGGCAGTACGGACGAAGCGCCGCAGCTACTGCTTCAACAACAACAGCATGTTCATGTAAATCTTTAGCCGAAGAAAGCAACTCATCTGCTCGTCTCTTATCTTCTACAGGATCTTCACTACGAGGTCTAGATCCTGCAAGTGGATTAGAAATGACTTGCATTCCACTTCGTGAAACAAGTAACTCTGGACTCGCTCCTATAAGTGTACGACTACGATTTGATGAAACATCACAACCCTCTCCTTCTTCACTCTTCGGTAAATCTACTGCAAACGTATACCCGTGTTTATTGTGCTGTGCTAAATCACGAAGCAGTTTTTGAACATCAACCTTTTCTGAAGATTTTAAATCCAGCGATCTAGATAGAACGATTTTCTTTAGGTCACCGCTCTTTATTTTCGCTACTCCTTTCTCTACACCGCGCATATATTCTGCAGGTGTCGGGATAGGATTTATTTCATATGTAAGTGCAGGTAATTGCTGCATTCGATCTGTAAATTCAAATTGTAGACGCTCTGCTATCCTGCTCTCTTGAGGTACAACGAGCTGTACCGCTTTGGTGCGATCAAAAGGTAGCGCTCCTACAACAATGGGATTATGGTGCCCAGCTTGCTTCGCGTTATTTAGTACAGCATGAACCAGCTCAGGAAAATTTTCTGCCTGACTATGTTTCACCGTAGCAAATGTTCCCTCGGCAAGTATGGTGCGGTACGGTGAAGCAAAAAAGAATGAAGATCCAGCTTTGTAATCATCTAGTAATTTTGTTGCTAACTCCTTTAAAGCAGTTGTATGATTCATTATTTTAACCTCCTATATTTCATTTAGATTCCTAAAGTAGCGCCGCCATCAATGCATAAATTATGCATTGTAATATGACTTGCTTTATCTGAGGCTAAAAATAGAACTGCTTCAGCAATCTCAGAAGGCGTTGCTATTTTTTTTAATGGAATTCCTAATCTATATGTATCTTGTGAGCCTGCAATAATTTTTTCAGCTCCATTTCCATCTTTCCAAAGTAGGCGCTGCATTTCTGTCTCAGTTGAACCAGGAGAAACTAAATTACAACGGATATTATATTCCGCAAGTTCAAGACCAAGACATTTCGTAAACATCGTTGCAGCAGCTTTCGACGCTACATACGCAGCCATCTCCATCCTAGGAACACTTGCTGCGTTTGATCCTACAGTTACAATCGCACCAGATTTACGTGACATCATACGTTTACTTACCGATCTGGATACATAAAACACTCCTGTAGCATTTACAGAAAAAGTCTTGTCCCAATCTTCATCACTTAAAGAGTGAATTGCATTCATCTTCAAAACACCTGCAACGTTTACTAGAATATCAATTGGCCCCACCGTATCCTCGATCTGGTTTACTGTGTCTTCCACCGCTGAACTATCACTCACGTCTAAAGCGAATGCTTTCAACGAACTACCTCTTGCCGCATGATAATCTATAAGCTTATTGAGACCTAAAATATTCTTATCAACTGCTGCAACCTTTGCTCCTCTTTCCGCAAGCATATTCGCTACAGTCTCCCCAATTCCTTGTGCTGCACCAGTAACTAAAGCAACTTTCCCATCAAACTCCCTAAGGTCCATATTCTCAATTCCTTTCTTTGCAAGAATCTATTAGATTCTTATATACTTCTGTCTTGCAAAAGACGAACCCCATATAGAAAGACACAACATGATACTGATAATCATTATCAATTGATGTTTTCACAAAAAATAATACACATAGTAAACTTATCAGTCAAGTGTATTTTAATCTTCATTTCTTTCCACACTAGCTTAGATTATAATCACAACCGATTAATTGATAATGATTTTCATTTTCTTTCGCTACATCGAAATGATAATGTTTCTCAATGATATTGTCAATCCTTTTTTTATTTTTCTGATAAATTTTTCACTATTTTTCTATACTAATATCCATAAAAATCGCATCTTCAATGTTTTCTCTTTAAAAATTACAATTCAAAAAATTTTAGAATAAAATGTTGAAAATTTATACAAAACATCCAAACTTTAGAATTTATTCTACAAATAAACTATTAATACAAAAATTACCATTTTATAAGGCGGCATTTTTCTCAATAAATTTCTGAAAAATACCTAAAATTATACTTTTATTTTTTATTAACTTGTGACAATCTTACTTTCTTTTCTAAATCATATCATTTCATTCACCTATTTATACACCATATACACTATTCTGATATAATATTTTTCCGAAAATTAGATACCTTTATAATCAGTTTCAGTCACATACTTTCCCTTATACGAGAAAACATTACATTTCTAAGTATAAGAAAAAGAGTCAACCTACGCTGACTCTTTTCCTTATACTCTTACAATCGTTTCTTCAAATGTAATTATTGGTTCTAAAAGTTCCATCATATCAAAGGAGTTTTCAATCCGTTTCGTAAATACTTCTTTTAATTTATCACATTTTGGTTGCTCTATTGAGATTGTTACTTCATCACAAATTTCGTCTGACTACAACCATCCTTCTGCTTTGTTACTTCAAGCACTGCCGGCATTGCATTTTTCAACTCTTGTACGTGGGAAATCACACCGATAAATCGTCCTGATTTTTGTAAGTCTATTAATGCATCAACTGCTTTTGTTAGTGACTCTTCGTCAAGTGAGCCAAATCCTTCATCGATAAACATCGTTTCGATAGAAATACCGCCTTCATACGCTTGAATTACATCTGCCATACCAAGCGCTAGACAAAGCGATGCATTAAATTTCTCTCCGCCGGACAATGTTTTTACGTCACGCGTTTGGCCTGTGTATGCATCATATACATCTAATCCTAATCCACTTTGACGATTTCGTTTTTCAACTCGTTCACTTCTTTTTAAATAGAATTGTCCATTTGATAGTTTACGAAGTCTTTCGTTAGCAATTTGAACAATTTGTTCTAGATACTCAATTAAAATGTATCGTTCAAAGGAAATACGGCTCTCGTTATCCCCTTTCATGACTTCGTATAAATCAACAAGTTCTTGGAAAGCTTTTTCTTCTTCATGAATTTGTTCATCAATTCGTCTAATATTTTCATGTAAATCAGAAATGTATGCAACTGCACTTTGAGCACGCTGGCGTTTTTCTTTTGTAATATCAAGCTGAATTTCTAGTTCTTTCACTTGTTCTTCTAGAATCGTAATATCTATCCATTCTTTCCCCTCTAATTCATTTGCTAATTCTTCAATTTGTTTCGCTAATACTTCAAGGGATGAATAGTATTTTTGGATGTGCTCTTGCAGATGTTTCATTTCTACATCTGTTAATTTTGCTTCTTTATAAGCTTGTTGATCAATAAATCCACCTTGCTTTAGCTCTGTCGTAAAACGAAGTAAAGTTTCTTCTTTCTTTTCTTTTGTATGAGTTACTTGCTTCACAGCCCCATCGTACTCAGCTTGTACACGTATATTTTCATTTTGCCAATGTTGATAAGCTTCTTGTACTTTCTTCCACTCATCTTCCATAAAACGAAGCTCTTGAACAACATTGTCATACTGCTGTTTCCATGCTTCTAACGTTTGTAAGCTTTCAGGGATTTTTTGTTGATCATGTTCATAAGACGTACGAAGCTCTATACATTCTATTTCGGTGCGGTGCTGCGTAGCTTCGGCTTCACGTTTTTGCTTCTGTAACTCTTCTAATTGTTCTTCTAATCCTTTTAGACTTGAAGCCAATTGTTTACGCTTTTCTTCGCTTGCTTTTAATGCATTTACTTCGGCTACTAGTTGTTTTCCTTTTTGCACCAATTCGCGATATGTTTCAACTAATTCTTCTGGGCGATACCCACGCTTCACGACTTCTTCTATTACTTGTTCATACTGCAAGCGATAGAAATTCCATTTTTCTTCTAATTGAACGTGCAATTTTTCAGCAACATTCTTATTTTCCCGCAGTTCATCAAGCTGCTTCTCATCGATGGAATCTCCCAATTCTGTAGCTTTCTTCGGGTGATTCTTGCTACCACATACTGGACAAGATTCCCCGTCATGAAGATGAAGAGCCAACACACCAGCTTGTTCGTTTAACCAGCGGCGTTCCATATCTTCATACGATTTAACAACTATTTCCATTTTTTGATAAGCAGTTTGTTTTTCTTGTTCATATGTTTGTTTTTCTTTCCAAACGTCATATGCTTGCTTTAAGACTTTTGCATCTTCTCGCATATTTGTTAGTTCTTCTACTTTTACTACATATTGTTCAAGTGCTACTTCTAACTGCTGCAGTTCTCCAGCTATTTGTTGTTTTTGGGATATCTGTCCTTCTAGCTGTTGTTCAAGCTTATGAATACCTGTTTTTAACTGCTCACTCTGACGCTCTACCTTTTGCAATGTTGATTTTTTCTCTGCCAATGAAGCAATAATTGGCTGTAATTCTTCTAATCTCTGTACATTTTTCTTAGCTTCTTCACGTACAGGCTCTCTGCTCTTTAATTCTTCATATTTCTCCTGTGCAAGTAAAAAGGTTGCAGTCGTCCTTTCCTTCTTAACAACTATTTGCTTTAGTAATTGTTCGGCATTTTGTTCACTTTGCACTGCTTCTTCATACCACTGTTCGAATGGCAATAATCGTTTTGCTTGTTCTGCATGTTTAAAACGTTGTTCCTGCATTTCCATTTGCGTGCGATTCTCTTGTAAAGTTGTTTGTTGCTCTTGTTTCTGCTCTAAATCCTTGAATTTTTCATTAACAGACTTCGCTATATGAAAACGACCGTCTACTTCTTTCAATTGCTGTGTTTGTACTGTTTGCTGCATTTGTAATTGTTCAACTTCCGCTTCATAACAACTCGTTTCTTGTTCAAGTGCTTCAACTACCTGATGTGTATTGACGTGTTCCTGCTGCACTAATGTTTCTAACAACGAAGCATCTCGAACCGGCAACTTAAAGACATTACGAAAATACAGTTCTCTTTCTTTTTGCTTTTCTTGCAAGACGTCTTTCCACTGCTTCCGTTTTTGATCCAATAATTCACGCATTAATTTATAACGATCTGTTTTAAAAATACGTCGTAAAATTTCTTCTTTGTTTTCCGTTTCAGATGTTAGTAGTTTTCGAAATTCTCCTTGCGGAAGCATAACAATTTGGCTAAATTGATGCTTACTAAGTCCGATTAAATCTTCAACCTTTTTGTTCACATCTGTCACATGAAAACGGTCAACACATGGAACCTTCTCATCACCTATTACCTCATATAATTCAACAGCATGCCCAGTAACGGTTTTATTCCCTTGCTTTTTATGACCAAGTTGTCTTTTAATTTCATATTGTTTACCTTTCAATTGAAAGATTAATTCTACACTCGTATATACATTGTCATCAGCAAATTGGCTACGAAGCATGCTTGTATCACTACGTTCCTCTCCACTCGCTTCTCCATATAACACATAACAAATCGCATCAAATATCGTCGTTTTTCCCGCTCCTGTATTTCCTGAAATCGCAAAAATACGATGATCCCCTAAATCACTGAAATCAATAATCTCTCGCTGTTTATAAGGACCAAACGCCGTCATAATAAGTTGCAGTGGCCTCATCCTCGTTCACCTTCCCGTTCCTGCACTGTTTGTAATACTTCTAAGAAAAGACGCTCTTTCTCTTCTGATAAATCTGATCCCTTCATTTCTTTGTAAAAAGCTTTTAAAAGGGATACATCATCCGTTTTATGCCTAGAAACAACAATTTCATCTGCTTCTGTAAATTCTCTTCTTTGCATAGAGCGTTCAACATGCATTGCATTTGGATAGACAGAACGAATTTTCTCCATTGGCTGTAGTACAGGATTTTCATCTAATAATTTGACGAAAACGTAGTCCTCACTTGTCGGATGCTTTAATAAATCATCTATTTTCGCTTCTACTGTTCGCATTTGGCGTCGAGGTGTAAATAAGCGTTTCTCTATTGTCGTTTGTCCCATTTCATCTAATTCAACAATATAATACCCTTTTTTATGTCGCTCTTCAGAAATAGAATACGCAAGTGGTGACCCTGAATAGCGAATTGTTTCATTACGTACAAAATGCGCTTGATGTAAATGACCAAGCGCAGTGTAATGAAACTTGTCAAAATAGTGGCTATTAACATATTCAGCACCACCAATTGAAAGTGGCCGCTCTGCATCACTTGTGTTTTCTTCTGCTTCACCTGAAGAGGTAACAAATGCATGTCCCACAAATACATGTCTTGCTTCTTGATTCATTGTTTCCGAAAGTTCATTCATGAAAATACGCATCGCATCATCATGTGAGCGAATATCTTCATTTTTCATCACATGTCTAACAATATTTGGATCAGCATATGGTACTAAATGAAAATGTACTTCTCCATACGCATCATGTAAAACAACAGGTTCATAAGGAAATTGAAATTGTCCCACAATATGTAACCCTTGTTTCTTCATTAAACTACTGCCAAAATGAATACGGTCTGGACTATCATGATTCCCTGCTACCGCGATTACTGGTGTTTTCAAATCAATCACTATTTTTTGTAATACATCATTTAATAAGTCTACTGCTTCTGTCGGTGGAATTGCTCGGTCATATAAATCACCTGCAATGATTACGGCATCTGGTTTTTCTTCTTGTACAGCTTGAACGAACTGATCTAAAACAATCCGTTGATCTTCGGTCATATATACACCGTGAACAAGTTTTCCTAAATGCCAATCCGCTGTATGAAAAAGTTTCATCTTTCCCTTCCTTTCTCCCTTTTAATTTACTGATTGTAATGAAACAAGTTGATAATTAAGTATTGTCTTTCCATTTCCCCACTCTATCTTTTGAACAATTGCACTACCGATTCTTTCTTGATTAGATTTATATAAAGGTAACATTTCATCCACAGCAAATAAATGATAACCATCTAACGTTAATTGAAAAACATTTTCTTCTATATATAATCTCGTTTCTTGTTCATTTGAAATAATTTTCATATGCATCTCAAATTTCATATAAACACAACTCCTCTTAATTATTCTCTATACTTCAATAGTATAGTGGCTTCTCATGATTGACAAGTGAATAGATGATGAAGAATTTACTTACGTATTTGTTTATTTTTTTATTTTATAATACAGTATGTGAAATTTTAAAATTTAGAAAAATACTATGATGATGTCTATCGCTCCATTGCATACTTATTTTGCATGTAGAGATTGTTCTTTCCAAAAGAAAAGAAACCATTTTGATTAATCTTTTTTCAAAACAGTTTCTTTTTTATAACGTAAAATAATCTAGTTTGTGAGGGTATCTTTAATCAAATTTTATTTCTGCAAATAATCTTTCATTACATAGTACAATACAGTAATTAAAATAATCGCTATAAAAAATGAAAATAAGGCCACGATATACCCATCTTTATTTAATATAAAACAAAGTGAAATAGATATGATAAAAACCGGAAATACGAGACGTACTTTATCTTTCACTTCTTCTGTCGTATCTGTATGATGAAAATAATGTGTAATTCCTACCATGAGAGAAGACAAAATAATAACCGATAATAGCAAAGGCCCTGGCATTCCGATCTCCCCTTTCTCTATTCCTTATTATATACAAACTCAAGCTTCGTTAAAAGTTAGACAATTCAGCGAATATAACAAAATATGATTCTTATCTATATTCAATTCTTTTCTTCCAAGCATAAGAGTCATATATATAGTATATCCTCCATTTTCAACCTATAATCCATCATGATTGTTGTAATATTCCTTTTCATCCGTAGAAATCCTGCAAATAGAACTCGCCAAAATATGCATGTTTCTACAAAAAGTCTAATATTATGTCTAATTGTTCATTTGTTTAGACAGTTAGACACTTTTTTACTAGTATTTCTTCTTTATGAAAGGCATCAAAACTGGCACGATACTTGCTTATTAAATAAATTATAAAGGACATTTCAGATTGTATCGAGAAATAAGAACGAGAAGAGATATAAGAGGAGGATTCAAAATGACTGAAAATGTTTTATTTTCTATTAATGAAAATGGTGTTGCATCAATTACTTTAAACCGTCCAAAAGCGCTTAACTCTTTATCTTATGATATGTTAAAACCAATCGGGCAAAAACTAAAAGAATGGGAAAAGGATGATCAAATTTCCATTATCATCTTAAAAGGTGCTGGTACAAAAGGCTTTTGTGCTGGCGGTGATATTAAAACATTATATGAAGCACGTTCAAATGAAGCTGCATTACAGCATGCTGAACAGTTTTTTGAAGAAGAGTATGAAATAGATACTTATTTATATCATTATCCAAAACCAATTATCGCTTGTTTAGATGGAATTGTAATGGGTGGTGGTGTCGGCCTTACAAATGGTGCTACACATAGAATTGTCACAGAGCGTACAAAATGGGCAATGCCTGAAATGAACATTGGTTTTTTCCCAGATGTCGGCGCTGCTTACTTCTTAAATAAAGCACCAGGACAAACTGGTCATTATGTTGCATTAACAGCATCTGTCTTAAAAGCTGCTGATGTGTTATATATAAACGCCGCTGATCATTATATGCCGTCTGAAACGTTACCTACTTTTCTTAATGCAATTGAAAAAGTAAATTGGCACAATCAAAATGTACATATTACTTTAAAAGAACTCATTAATAAATATGAAACAACACCTAGTATAGAAAGTGAACTTGCTTCTGTGCAAGAAGAAATTGATAAGCACTTTTCATTCCAAACAGTCGAAGATATCATCCATTCATTAGAGAATGCTGAAAGTTCTTTCGCTTTAAAGACAAAAGAAACATTACTCTCAAAATCTCCATTCTCATTAAAAGTAACATTAAAGCAACTGATTGATGGGAAAGAAAAATCGATAGAAGAATGCTTTGCAACGGATCTCATACTCGCTAAAAATTTCATGAGACACGAAGATTTCTTTGAAGGAGTTCGTTCTGTCGTAGTCGATAAGGATCAAAACCCACAATACAAATATAAGCAATTAAGTGATGTTTCAGATGAAGAAGTAAATCGCTTCTTTAACCTTCTTAATGCATAATAGCAAACAGGCTAGATGAAAGCAGTTCATTTTCTGCTCTATCTAGCTTGTTTTATTACTGTACTATTTGTTGTAATCGAAAAACAATGTTGCCTTCTAAAATATGAGTGACTTCCTCTCCCTTATGTTTTAAAAATATATCTAAGGAAATAGCGTTAAGTGGTGAAGTCATTAAAGATGCAACTAAAGCACCAGTTAAATCCGGCGATAATAATTCATATGATAAATTTCCTACAATCATTTTTTACATTCGTTTGCCCTGACAACTAAATCAGTTGTATTCTTATCTTCCATTAGAAAACTAAAGGTTGGAACTTCTAATACTTTCTCTAACCCTCATTCAATTTGACTTAACATAAAAGGTGTTATTTCTGCTAACTTTGCTAGCCCTCTCATACTTAACCTTCTCTGTTTCGAAGCTCCTCTGCATTTATACCCCCTTTAACAATTTTATTAAATATACCTTAACATATTTAAATTTGATTTAACATTCAACTTAAATTGTGTTAAACTTATTTTGATTAAATTTTCAAAATAATAAACAAAGAAAGGCGGAGTGGTTGTGGAGAACTATCTTCTTTTTATTATCATGTCGATTTGTCTTATCATTTTACCTGGACCTGACACTGCAATGGCTACGAAAAACACCCTTACTGCCGGGAAAATCGGAGGCGTGAAAACGGTTTGCGGTACATGTATTGCCCTCTTAATTCATACTTTAGCTGCTGTAATTGGTCTTTCTGCTATTATTGTTAAATCAGCTTTCTTATTTTCTCTTTTTAAATATGTTGGTGCAATTTATCTCGTCTATTTAGGCATAAAAGCACTTTTATCCTTAAAAAACAAAAACAACATGGATATGAATGATCTGTCAATGAAACATACCGATGAAAACACTTCTTGTTTTCGCCAAGGTTTTCTTACTAATCTTTTAAATCCTAAAGTTGCTGTTTTCTTTTTGACCTTTTTACCGCAATTTTTAAATCCTAATCATAATACACTTGTTCAATTTTTAATTATGGGGCTTACCTACCTTGTTTTAACTGTAATATGGTTTGCTTTTTATATATTTTTAATTGATAAAATAAGTGTCTTTATGAAAAAGCCTGCTACACAAAGGTATATTCAAGGACTTACTGGTATTATATTAATTGGGTTTGGTATAAAATTAGCCTTCGAAAAAAACAGTTAGCAATAAAAATCCACCGCTCATGAATGAGTGGTGGATTTTTCGTACATGTAACAAGTTACATACGTGTTCTATCTATTAAAACCAGCGCTCTGTTACAACTTTTTTACGTGTGTAGAATTGAACACCATCTGTTCCATTTGTTCCAAGATCACCGTAGAAGGACGCTTTATTTCCTGCAAATGCGAAGAATGCCATTGGAGCTGGAACGTTAACGTTTACACCAATCATTCCTGCATCTATGTTATCACGGAATGTTTGTGCATGTTTGCCACTTGATGTATAAATAACAGCACCATTTGCAAATTTTGATTGGTTTGTTAGCTTAATTCCTTCTTCTAAATCTTTTACTCTCACAATGCTCAGTACTGGAGCAAAAATTTCGTCTTGCCAAATTTTCATATCTTGATTTACACCATCAAAGATTGTTGCTCCAACGAAATACCCATCGCCAATTTCTTCATTAATCTTACGACCATCTACTAATAAAGTAGCTCCATCTGCTACACCACTATGAATATAGCCTAGTACACGCTCTTTATGAGATTCACGAATTAATGGTCCTACATAATTATCTTCTTGGAAACCATCGCCTACTTTTAATTTACGTGTTTCTGCTACTAGAACATCAATAAATTCATCGGCAATTTCATCTACAACCGCTACAACAGAGCATGCCATGCAGCGCTCTCCACTACTCGCAAACGCTGACCCAATTACACCTTGTACTGTCTTTTCAAGGTTGCAATCCGGCATAACAATCGCATGGTTTTTTGCTCCTGCAAGTGCTTGTACTCGTTTTCCATATTTTGTTCCTGTTTCGTATACATAGCGTGCAACTGGTTCAGATCCAACAAATGAAACAGCTTGAATATCTTTATTTTCTAGAATACTATTTACAACGTCTTTTCCACCTTGTACTAAGTTTAAAACTCCTTTTGGAAACCCTGCTTCATAGAATAATTCTACTAATCTTTCTGCTAAAAGTGGTGTTCTTTCAGATGTTTTCAATACAAATGTATTACCACAAGCAATTGCTAACGGGAACATCCATAGCGGAATCATCATTGGGAAGTTAAACGGTGTAATCCCCGCAACAACTCCAATTGGGTAGCGCCAAATGGAACCATCAATTCCGCCCGCAATGTTTGGAAGTGCTTGTCCCATCATTAAATTTGGTGTTGATGTTGCAAGTTCTACGGCCTCAATCCCGCGCTGCACTTCGCCAGTTGCATCTTTTAATGTTTTACCATTTTCCAATGTAATGATTTTTGCAAGCTCATCTTTATTTTCTTGTAAAAGTTGTAAATATTTATATAGCTGTCTTGAGCGATTTGGAACCGGTACTTTCGACCATGTTTCATAAGCTGCTTTTGCTGCTTCAACAGCACGATCCACATCTTCTTTTGGAGAAAGTGGAACATAAGCAATGATTTTCCCAGTCGCAGGATTTGGAACAGCTTCCACTTCTGTACCAGTAGATTCTACCCATTCACCATTAATATGATTTTTCACGCGTTTAATTTCTGTTGTAATCATTGTATTCGCTCCTTTTTATTTTTATATTTGCTAGTATTCATTATTATTTATGACTAGAGATTAATTGCTCACTTACCTTTTGATATAAGGCAGCCATGTCTTTTTCACCATATCCTGCTTTACCAGCTTCATCATATAAACTCAAAAGCATTTCACTTACTGGTAAGTGAAGCTCGCTTTCTTTTGCTAGATCAACTGCAAATCCTAAGTCTTTCTTTAGTAGATTTACAGTAAACCCTGGCTCATAGTTTTCTGGTGCAATAAAGCTTTTATAATTACGCTCATAAATTCTACTTTGGCCATAGCTCACATTTAAAATATCAAACATTTTATCTAAATCCATATTGTTTTTCTTTGCTAAAGTCAAAGCTTCACTAACACCTGCTGTATAAAAACCAATTAATAAGTTATTAATAAGCTTTACAGTTGTACCACTCTCAATTTGCTCACTCACATGAAAAATATTTGCCCCTAATACTTCCATCACTGGTAAGCCCTTTTCGTACACTTCTTTTGATCCACCAACCATAAAAGTTAATGTGCGGTTTTCCGCTCCTATCACTCCACCACTAACTGGCGCTGCTAAGAAGTCTATTTTTTTATCATTCGCAGCATCTGCCAATCTTTTATTTAGCTCTGGTGCTACTGTGCTTGTATCAATTAGAACAACATTCGAATGGCTATTCTCAATTAGACCTTCTTCACCAAAGTAAACAGCTTCAACAGCTCGAGGC
Source organism: Bacillus pfraonensis (assembly GCF_050768835.1). Classification (NCBI taxonomy): domain Bacteria; kingdom Bacillati; phylum Bacillota; class Bacilli; order Caryophanales; family Bacillaceae; genus Bacillus; species Bacillus pfraonensis. The sequence continues at coordinate 78,444 of NZ_JAHCDO010000001.1, forward strand.
GATGGTAAACTTGTAAAAATCAAATCACATGTTTCTGCCAAATTTGCAATGGATAAGCCAATGATTCCTCCTTCTTTCTCAAAAGAAGCTTCCGCATCTTTATTTAAATCTAATCCATATACTGTGTAATTTGATTTAACTAAATTTTTAGACATCGGAAGACCCATATTACCTAAACCAATAAAACCAATCTTTTTCATACTGTTCTCCTCCTATTTAAACAATATATTTCCCACGATTTATAATCGCTTTTGCGATTTCTCTTTTCTTCGTAAATACGTTCGTATATAGAGGTACTGACAGTTGACGAATTTCATCTAGAATAGCGTTTCTATTTTGCTCCTCTTGTACTGCTGCAGAAAGAAGAACAATTGCCGCTGATTCTACTTTTCGATACCCTTCTTCACAAAGAACATCTGTTATAGATTGTTTTGTACGTTCTTTTTCTTCACCATTTTTACTTACCGCTTTCTTTGTACGTAAAAATGCCGATTCCATTACATACACATCTTTCAACATGTCCGCTAATACGCGTGAATATTCTTGTTCTTGTTCAATTTTTAGTTCAGGAGTTTGAGATAGCGTTTTCAAAGATTGCTTCAATAATTGTTTTGATAATAAAATATAGCGATGATTACGTTCTACATTATCAAACGTACCTTCATCTACTTGATCTCCTAGCTGCTTCGTTTGTTTCATTAACATTTTCGCAACTGTTAAGCGGTTAATTTCATTCGTTCCTTCAAATATACGGCTAATTCTAGCATCACGGTATAATCGTTCTACTTCATATTCTTGCATATAACCATAACCACCGTGAATTTGTACCGCTTCATCTACAATATTTCCAAGTGTTTCTGAAGCGTTCACTTTGTTGATTGCGCATTCCATTGCAAATTGAGACATTTTCTGCATAATGCTTTCATCACTCTCATGAATTGCTTCATCAATTACACCTGCTGTTCGATAAGCTGCGCTCTCTGCACCGTATGTAGCAATAATCATATTTGCAATTTTCTCTTGGATCATCGTGAAATCAACTAATTCTGTTTGAAACTGTTTTCGTTCTTTTCCATATTGAACAGATAGACCAATTGCTTGCTTTGCTGTCCCAATATTTCCGAAAGCAAGTTTCAGTCTAGCAAAATTGAGAATATTAAGAGCTACGTGATGTCCCTTTCCAACTTCACCTAGTACATTTTCAGCAGGAATGACGACATCCTCTAAAATCAGTGTCGCAGTTGATGAACCTTTAATACCCATCTTCTTTTCTTCTAAGCCAATCGAAACGCCTTCACATGTTCTTTCGACAATAAATGCTGTCATTCCTTTATTTGTCTTCGCAAAAACAACATATACATCAGCCATATGAGCATTTGTAATCCACTGCTTTTCACCATTTAATGTCCATGCTGTTCCTTCTTCATTTAAAACAGCACTTGTTTTTGCACTTAATGCATCAGATCCAGCGTTTGGCTCTGTTAATGCATAAGCTCCAATCCATTCGCCTGACGCAATTTTTGGTAAGTATTTTTCCTTCTGCTCTTTTGTTCCGTAATATATATATGGCAGCGTTCCTACTCCAGCGTGAATATTAAAAGAAACACTAAACGCTCCTGCATATCCCATCTTTTCTGCTACAAGTCCCGAAACTGCTTTCCCTAATTCAAACCCACCATATTCTTCCGGAACCTCTATACTTAGCAATCCAAGTTCTCCAGCCTTTTCAAATAGCTGGCGCGAAACTTGATAATTGTGCTGCTCAATATGTTCAATTTGCGGAACAATTTCTTGTTTCACAAATTGTTCTGTTGTTTTTGCGATTAAATCTTCATCACCTGAAAAATCCTCAGGTGTAAAAAAGGTTGTATGAAGCTCCTGATTCAGCGAAAAAAATTCGTCCCATTGCAACTTTGTTTTCTCCATCTGTATCCCCCTATCATTTCGGTCTTCATTTTATTTATATGCAAAATCTATGCCAAACTAAAAACTTGATAGAACAAGGGCGAAATGACAAGAAAACGTAAAACTGTCTAGACAGTTTTACACTCGATATAACAAATTGTCTAGATTTTGAATCGGGACAATTTGTTATACAGGGTCGCCCTAGAAATCCCTAACAATGCCGCTGCTTTTGACTTATTTCCTTTTGCTTCTTTTAAAACGTGTTCAATTAATCCTCTTTCTTCCTCTTCACGCACCACTTTCATCGCTTCTTGTTTTGCAGGTAAGGACTGAATCATAGGTACTAGTTTCTTTTGCTCCATATCCCGATAATAAAATTCTTCTGGTAAATCCTTCGCTCGTATATGTGCATCATCTGATAGTGCGAATAGTCTTTCTAACACATTGATTAATTCCCTGACATTACCTGGCCAGTTATAATGGAACATAAGACGTAATACTTCTTTATCAAGTGTCTTTTCTTCGGCACCATACATTTGACATAACTTTTGTAAATGTTCTTCGACAATGAGTGGTATATCTTGTTTTCGAAAGCGAAGCGGCGGAATATGGATCGGAATAACATGAAGACGATGATATAAATCCTCTCTAAAAGTTCCTTCTCTCACCATTTGTTTTAAATCTTTATTTGTCGCTGCGATTAGCCTGAAATCAACAGGTATTGGATGTGTACCACCTATTCTTTCTATTTCCCTTTCTTGTAAAACGCGTAAAATTTTCACTTGCGTTAATAGAGACATATCGCCTATCTCGTCTAAAAATAACGTTCCATGATTTGCAAGCTCAAACTTTCCTGCCTTCCCGTTCTTTTTCGCACCTGTAAAAGCCCCTTCTGCATAACCAAACAATTCAGATTCTAGTAAATTATCAGGAATGGCAGCACAGTTTACACTAATAAATGGACCGTTGTTTGTTACACCAGCACCGTGTATAGCCCGCGCAAATTGCTCTTTACCAACACCACTTTCTCCAGTAATTAATACAGACGCTTTCGATCTAGCAGCTTTTCGAGCCATTTTTTTCGTTTCCGAAATCGGCTGACTTTCTCCGAGAATATCTTCAAAGTGAATTTGCTTCTTCTTCGGTTTTGAGAATGATGGTTTGACAACACCTTCTTTTTGATCAAATCTCTCTAGTATTTTATAAATATCTGAAATTCCTTCATGAATCAACATCCCTACAGCACCTATCACTCTACCCTGCTTCCAAATTGGCATCCGGTGCACAACTAGATTCTGTCCTTGTAGGCGGTGCACTTGATTTCTTTCTGGTACTCCTGTTTTTAATACAACTGGAAGCCGTGTATTCTCAATTACATTCTCAGCGCGCTGTCCGATTGCTTCTTCTTTCGTTACACCAACAAAACGACTATACGTGTCATTAAACATTTGAATAACGCCATTTTCATCTACAATCGCAATCCCTTCATACGCAGTATCAAAGGAAAGCCGTAACCATTCTATTACACGCTTTGCTTCTTCTAATTGTTGTTTTATAAATTTTTGAAAGGCAAGAAGCTCATTTTGACCTATTACTCCTTCTAACATTCCACTTTTTTCATTTAGTACATAAAACGGTAAACGCTGAACCACTTCCATTGCATCCACTCTTGTTCCATTGTGAAAAGATTTATCTATAATCATATGAACGAAGGTACTTTCATCACTATTTTCTTTCAGCCACTGCACACAATCTAGTAATTTCACAATACCTATCATTCTTTCTTCCTCTAGTACAGGCAGTTCTTCAGTTTTTGATGCGATTAGTAGATTGATTGCCTCTGCAATCGTATTACTCGTTTTCACAAACTGAAACTCTTTATTCAGCCATCTTCCTACAGAGTAATCTTCTATAGAGTTCATATGTTTCCACCTCTTTTGCAAGCAATTAGGAAATATGAAAAGGCGATGACTCTTCACATCAAGCAGTTGTTTTTGCCAAAGATGTATCATCATCGCCTTTTCCCTTTGTTTTATTGATCTTCAGATAAAACTGTTTTTGCAATTCCGTTATCTAATTCTTCAAAATCATGATATGAAATTGTTTCATATAATTCACTTCTCGTTTGCATATTAGATAGTCCTTCTTTTTGTGAGCCTGTTTCTTTAATAAGTGTGAATACACGCTCATATGCTTTTGCTGCAACGCGAAGTGATGTAACCGGATAAATTACCATTTGGAAGCCCATATTTGCAAATTCTTCTGCACTATAATATGGTGTCTTTCCAAACTCAGTCATGTTCGCAAGTAGTGGAACATTTACTTTACTGTTAAATAAACGGAATTCCTCTTCAGATTGAAGCGCTTCCGGGAAAATAGCATCTGCACCTGCTTCTACATAAGCAACCGCTCTTTCGATTGCTGCATCCAGCCCTTCTACACCACGAGCATCTGTACGTGCTACAATAATAAGTGTTGGTGCTACTTCTTTAATTGCTTTAATCTTTTGTACGAGTTCTTCAGTGGAAACAAGTTTTTTTCCATTTAAATGTCCACATTTTTTCGGTAATTGTTGATCTTCAATTTGAACAGCAGCTACATTTGCTTCCACCATTTCCACAGCAGTTCTTGCTACGTTTAATACCCCGCCAAATCCTGTATCAATATCAACAAGAAGAGGTAAGTCCGTCGCTCTAACAAGGTCTCTTGCTCTCTCAGCTACTTCAGTAGACGTTACAATTCCTAAATCCGGCAACCCTTTGCTTGCTGTATAAGCAGCTCCTGATAAATAAAGAGCTGAAAATCCAGTTTTTTTTGCAACAAGAGCAGCCATTGCATCATGTGCACCAGGAATTTGTAAAATTTCAGGTGCTTCTACTAAAGCTCGGAATCGATTGGCAAGCTCCTCCTGTGTTGACTGTTTATTCACAACCCAAGCCATTCTAAATTCCCCCTATTATTAAATTAAGAATAGATCTACAAATTCGTTAACATTCATATTTTCTAGTTTTTCTTCATTTAGACAAGCTTCATGAATTTTTTCTTGTTGTTTACTAGAATAATGACCTGCCATATTTGCAGTGAATTTTTGAACAACTTTTGGAATCGCTTCGTCTCTACGGAAACGGTGGCCTAATGGATATTCACACTCTACGTTTTCTGTTACTGTGCCATCTTTAAAATGAACTTGAACAGCGTTGGCGATTGAGCGCTTGTTCGGATCAAGGTAATCTAAACTGTATTGTTTATTTTCAACAACAACCATCTTATTTCTTAATTCATCTACACGAGGGTCAGAAGCTACTTCATCCTCATAATCATCCGCAACGATATCACCTTTTAATAAACCGATTGCAGTAATGTATTGTAAGCAATGATCACGATCAGCTGGGTTATTTAATGGTCCTTCTTTATCGATAATACGAATTGCTGATTCATGAGTTGTAATTGTAATGCGATCAATTTCATCTAATCTTTCTTTAATTTCCGGATGTAATTTCACAGCACATTCTGCAGCTGTTTGTGCATGGAATTCTGCTGGGTATGACACTTTGAATAATACATTTTCCATTACATAAGATTCTAGCGGTCTTGCTAACTTTAATTCTTGCTTATTAAATAATACATCTTGGAATCCCCATCCTGGTGCAGATAATGCTGTTGGGTAACCCATTTCACCTTTTAGAGCAGTCATTGCAAGATGAACACCGCGGCTCGTCGCATCACCTGCTGCCCATGATTTACGTGAACCAGTATTTGGAGCGTGACGGTATGTACGAAGACTAGAATTATCAATCCACGCATGTGATAATGCATTAAAGATTTCTTCACGTGTTCCACCAAGCATTTTCGCAACTACAGCCGTCGTCGCTACTTTTACGTATAATACATGGTCAAGACCAACGCGGTTTAAGCTATTTTCTAAAGCAAGTACGCCTTGAATTTCATGTGCTTTAATCATCATTTCTAGTACTTCACGTACTTTTAATGGTTCTTTTCCTTCTGAAATACGGACGCGACTAATATAATCTGCAACTGCTAAAATTCCACCTAAGTTATCTGATGGATGTCCCCATTCTGCAGCTAGCCATGTATCGTTATAATCTAGCCAACGAATCATACACCCAATATTAAAAGCACCTTTTACTGGATCAAGTACAAATGACGTTCCCGGTACACGTGTACCGTTTGGCACGATAGTTCCTGGTACAACTGGTCCTAATAATTTTGTACACTCTGGGTATTGAAGTGCTAAAATTCCACATCCAAGCGTATCAAGTAACACATAGCGAGCTGTACTGAATGCTTCTGCACTTGTCACCTCTTTGTTTAATACATAATCCGTAATTTCTTCTAAAATTGCATCTTTTTGTTTAATTTCATTTGTTTTAATCATGCTATTCTTCCCTTTCTGTCGAAAATTCGTTATTATTAAGGATGGGTGTCGGTCAAACACCCACCTGGCGGGCGGCTCTAACAACTCCCCAGTTGTTTTTATTTGCTAAGCACATGTCGCTCGCCGATATAATTTACACGTGGACGGAACAATCGATTATTTGTATGTTGCTCAATCACATGCGCACATAAGCCCACCGTTCTTGAACTGAAAAAGATTGGTGTATATAGTTGAATTGGAATACCTAACATCCAATACACTGGTGCTGCATAATAATCTAAGTTCGGATAAATGCCTTTTTCCTTCTCCATAATCTTTTCTCCAGCTTCACACATTTCATATAATGTATAATCACCTTTTACATCACATAACTGTTTTAAAGCTTCTTTCATCATAAGTGCCCTTGGATCCATCTTCTTCATGTAGACGCGATGTCCAAATCCCATGATTTTTTCTTTGTTATATAATTTCTTTTGCAGTAACTCTTCAAATTTCTCAACATTACCTGCTTCTAACAACATGTACATAACCGCTTCATTTGCACCGCCATGTAAGCTTCCTTTTAAAGATGCAACCGCACCAGTTAAAGCACCATATAAATCTGATTGCGTAGATGCAATCACGCGTGCTGTAAATGTAGAGTTCGGCATTTCATGTTCGCTATATAAAACTAAGGAACGATCAAAGATTTTCTCTTCCAGCTCAGTTGGTTTTTTGCCAGTTAACATATAAAAGAAATTCGCACTATACGATAATTCTTTTAGAGGCTGAACAGGCTCTTCATTATTTAAAATATGGTAACTGTTCGCCACAATATTCGGCACTTTGCTTAATAACTTATAACCGCGATCTTTATTCACTTCTAACGAACGATTTTCAATATCGTTATCGTAACCAGCTAATGCCGATACGCCTGTACGTAATCCGTCCATCGGATGTGTTTCTTTTGGTAATGCTTTTAAAACATTAAACACACCTTCAGGTACTTCATATTCTTCCTTCAATTTCTTTTCAAGCGCCTTTTTTTCATTCTCATTTGGTAGATGTTCTTCTAGTAAAAGGTGCACAATATCTAAATACTCTTTTGTCTTTGATAGTTCAATTAAGTCATATCCTTGAATAACAATTTCACCTTTTACTGTGTCAAGAAACGAGATTTTCGTCTCCGCTGCGACTACACCATCTAATCCCGGGGAAAATTTTTCTTCAGCTTTCATTATCATTTCCTCCAATCCTAATAGATCTTCGTGCACATAACTGTAAGCCTTTACAATATTGTGAAACTACATTTCTATTTCAATGTATCAGAGTTTTTAGAAGATTTCAATTTATTTTATAATGATAAGTTTCCTATACTTTTCCTACTGTAATAAAACTATTTTTGAAGAATAACGTATAAGTTTTTACCAATTAATTCCATAATCCTTCATTTTCTTTTAAACCTAAATATATTAATTTTTAATACAATGCTATATAAAGCTAGTAAAACAAACTATTCACTTCCATATATTTATTATCTTTTTTAAACAAAGAAAAAAGCGAGTTGTATCTATACTCAACTCGCTTACATATATTTTATATACTGCTATTAATACAATATAATTTTTATATAGGATATTTTTATTTTTAATAAAGTTATTATTTTATATAATTAAATTCAATTTCATCCATTTCCATATGATAGCTTACTACTAAATCATAGTCTTGAAAATACCAAATGTCATCTTCATCTATGAAAAATTGGATTCCATCCTGTTCAGTAGATGTAGCTATATCTTCTGGTTCTTCAAAAACTAATCCTAAAGAATAACTAGATTGGATGGTACTATTACCACCATATCGCACAACAAAACGTACAAAATCACCGCTCTGTAAATTCATTTCTTCCTTAAACCATTGCATGGCTCTAGATTCAATTTGAATGTTCATTTTATTCTCTCCTTATACGAGCACCTTTTTAGTTAATCGCTGTTTTACAAAAAACATAAAAATCAAGAGAGCTACCACTCCTGATATCGCACTACCTGTAAATAAAATACGATAACCGAAAAGTTGTGAAACAAACCCTAGTAAAATAGCACCAAGTCCAATTCCTAAATCAAATGCTGTAAAGAAAGAAGCATTTGCAATTCCTCTTTTACTTGGATCAATAATTTTCAGCATCGCAGCTTGCAAAGTTGGTTGTGCTGAACCAAATCCTACTCCATATAAAATAGCTGCTGCTACTACTCCCATTAGTCCATTTGAAGCTGTTAATACAAATATAGCTAACACTGTTATAAATAAAGATGGAACAATTATTAATACTTCTCCATATTTATCTGATAATTTCCCTGAAATCGGTCTGACGATTGTTAGTGCAACTGCATAAACAAGAAAGAATGTACCTGGGTTCACATCAATAGATGTTGCAAACAGTGGTAAAAATGTTGTAATTCCTCCATAGGCAAATGCCAAAAAGAAAATAACAATCGCAATAGGTAAAATAGATTTTTCAAACAACTGTATTTTCCCTTTTTCTAATTGTGGTGTAAACGGTATTTTTGTCACAAATGTGAGAAATAGTGCAATGAACGACAATAATGTAGCTAATAAGAATAGGCCCTGGAAGGAATAACTTTGTATCATCCACAAACCAATCATTGGTCCAATTGCCATTGCAATCGTCATTGCCATTCCGTACCAACCCATTCCTTCCCCTCGTCGAGAGTTTGGAATAATATCAGTAATAGCAGTTCCAACTGCAGTCGTAGAAACAGCCCATGTCAAACCGTGAATAATTCGTAAAATAACTAAAGATGCAATACTTACTACCCAATTGTATGAATACATCGTAATACCAAAGAAGACTAGCCCCCAAATGATAAATGACCTTCTTCCATACCTATCTAACATCCCTCCAATAATTGGCCGTGCGATAACAGCTGATATCGTAAACATTCCCATCATAATTCCAACCTGAGATTCACTTCCTCCTAGTTCCTTTATAAATAATGGGAGTGTTGGAACAAGTAAATAAAATCCTGTAAATAAAAATAACATCGCTAAAGTCACTTGAATAAATGACTTAGTCCATAATCGCTCCATAAAAAACACCTCCATATAACCTGTATCAATACTATTTATACTCGTATTGTACATTTTTAATGGTATATTTTCCTCCGTATATAGACGTATTTTTACATTTAAATGGTCTACCATCGATAGATTGAATTGGTCTTACGACTTTGTGCTTAGTTCTACTAGATAAGACTTACTTATTCATATAAAAATAAAAAAACAAAGTCGACTCTTTTTCTAGAGCCGACTTTGTTTTTCTAATTAACATATTATTATTGACCGCCATTTTGATTTGCGTTTGTCTCACCTTGGCCATTTCCAGTGCTCGGTGGATTCGGACTAACTTGCCCTTCACCGTTCCCGCTGCTTGGTGGATTCGTACCACCTTGGTTATTTCCATTTCCATTACCTGGCGGGTTCGTACCACCTTGGTTATTTCCATTTCCATTACCTGGCGGATTCGTACCACCTTGGTTATTTCCATTTCCATTACCTGGCGGATTCGTACCACCTTGGCCATTTTCGTTTCCATTACTTGGCGGATTTATATTACCTTGCTCTTGGCCATTTTGATCATTTTCCTTATTTTCTTCACTTTGTTCTTGCTCTTGTTTCTTTTTCTCTTCTTCCATTTGTTGTTTCTTTTGTTCTTCCTCTATTTGTTGTTTCTTTTTCTCTTCTTCTATTTGTTGTTTCTTTTGCTCATCATTTTTCTTCTGTTCATCTGAGTTTGAATTTGAACTTGAGTTTGAATTTGACGTGCTCGGATTTGGAGAGGAATCTCGTTTTGCACCTTTCACACGTAATTCATCTCCCTCTTGTACAACTGTACTTGGCATTTTGAATTTTGCTCCACTTGTGCCAAATTTACTCATCATCTCTTTAAAAATTTGTTGAGCAATTTTCGTATTTTTACTGCTTATATAATCTTCAGAACCATCTTTCATATATCCAGTCCAAACTGCCATTGTATATTGCGGTGTATAACCAGCAAACCAACTATCACGCGATGCACTAGCTGGTATACCATATCTCGCTAATTCTTTAGATGAATAATTTGTTGTTCCTGTTTTACCCGCAACATCTAATGAACTTACATTTGCTGCTGTACCTGTACCAGATTTAACAACAGAACGTAGCATATCTGTAATCATATACGCAGTATAGTCTTCCATCACACGCTTAGATTTTGGTTCAAAACTTTGTGATTTCCCATCAGGATAAACTACTTTTTTAACAAAGTGTGGCTTTATATATTTACCATCATTACCAAATGCAGCATACGCACCTGCAATTTCAGTTGGTGATACTTCATTCGTACCAATTGCGGTTGATTCAACAGCATCTTTATTAAATGGAATACCTAAGCTTTCTGCAAAGCTTTGTGCTTTACTTAATCCTACCTCTTTTGCTGTTTTAATGGCTGGTATGTTACGAGACATTTTAAGAGCATCACGCATCGTCATCATACCTTTAAACGTTCTATCAGCATTTTGAACCTGTTGTCCTGTTGAATATTTATATGGTGAATCATCAAGTTGATGATAAGTTGGCCATTTTAAATATTCAATTGCTGGGCCATAGTCAAAAATTGGCTTCATTGTTGAACCTGCTGAACGGTCTAGTTCAATTGCCATATTGTGCCCTTTGAATGTCGCTTTATTTTCACCACGTCCACTACCAATAGCACGAATTTCTCCAGTTTTTGTATCCATAAATGTAAAAGCGCCTTGGAATTTATCATTCGGATAACTAATACTATTTCCGTTTAAAAGATCATCAGCATACTTCTGTGCTTCCGGATCTAAAGTTGTGTAAATAGATAGCCCATCAGACCCAATGTTTGCATCCGGTAACTCTTTCTCCACTTCCTTCACAACAGCGTCTATAAATGCTGGATATGGCATTTCTGTAATTTCTTTAGGTGGAAGAAGTCCCTCCGTTACAGGAACTTTTGAAGCTTCTTCCATTTGTTTTTTCGAAATATATCCATGACGATTCATTAAATGTAATACAACATTTCTACGCTCTGTTGCTCTCTCTATATTTTGTTGTTTGGTTGGATCATAAATACTTGGTCCCTTTGGTAACCCTGCAAGCATCGCAACTTCTGGTAAAGTCAACTCTTTTAATTCTTTTCCATAATAGTTTTCAGCTGCTGTCGCAATACCATATGAACGGTTTCCTAAGTTGATTTTATTTAAATACATTTCTAATATTTCATGCTTCGAATATTGTTGTTCTAACTTATAGGCTAAATATATTTCTTGTGCCTTACGTTTAGGTGTTTTATCCATAGATAAGAAATAGTTTTTAATAACTTGTTGAGTAATTGTACTCCCACCTTGCGAACCATAGTTCCCAGTCAGACTGACTAAAATTGCGCGTGAAGTACCCTTAAAATCAACACCACTATGGTCATAAAAACGTGCATCTTCTGTAGCTAAAAATGCATTTTCTACTAATTTTGGCACTTGATCGTACGTAATATTCGTTCGTTTTTCTTTCCCATATTCATATATCAGATTTTTATCTTTATCATAAATTTTTGCTGATTGTGAATTAACAAGCTTTGATTTTTCAAGTTTAGGAGCATCTTTTATCATAATGAAAAAAGTAGTTACTCCACCTATGAGAGCTACGATTCCAAGTATTAAACACCCAATTAAAAACTTACGAAAAAACGATGTTTTCCCTTTCGTTTTTTCGTTATTAGCACTTGGTTGCTTTTTCTTTTGTACCTGTCTTCGCTCCTCTCGAGAACGATAATTTTCTGACATGTTGCTTTCTCCTGCCTTTCAATTCTCTTGTTGATTTATCATCAATAAATAAGTCTACTCTTACAATGTTGTTTAATCAAAAAGGCCCCCGAACACATTTTTGAATCACTTAAAAAATTCATATTTTGTTGTTTGTATTGTCCACCTGTTTCTCTTGATGAAAAATATAACTCTATTAATCTATACGCTTGTAATAGTAAGAAGTATATTCTTTTCACACTGAAACTTGAGCTCGTATTCCTCCTTTTATTCCACATAAATCATTTCTTAAACATCCGTCCAAAATGTCTTCATTGTCAAAGATTGTATCAAAAAGATACAGACACAACTAATACATTTAAACAATAGTTTCTCCCATGTTCTATATTGACACCCTGTTCCAGCCACAAATAGTAAGCTGGTAATTGCATTAAAACCAAATCATTTCTTAACTTAGCTCTAATTATATTCCGGACTAGTTGTACAAAAACTGTCATCTAAAATATAACTTCCTTCTACACAATCGTTAGCGACAAATCAATAGTGAGAATAAAATAGCATAACAATATGAATTTCGTGTGAACTTCTAATAAAATGAATCAACATAGCTAGTGAAGGAGGTAATTATGATATTTTATCCAACAACATATATACTATTTACAATGCACGATTCAGTCAATACGTAACAGAATAAACCCTAAATTCTACAACATACTTTGTAGAATCGTTCTAACAAATATTCCTATGTCATAAAATAGAAAAGTGAATGGAAATAACCCTTTACTCTATCTCCAGTCGCTTCTTCAAAAATCGCCTATGCACAAAAATCAGTGGAATATTTCTTCATCACACACAAATTATTAGTCCTCACTAATCAGGCTTTTACTGATAGTTGCCACCAATATAATTCCTTTTTAGGGTTTTACCGACTGTTAATAGCAGGATAAACAGTACAAAACAGTTATCAACTTGTCCTTCTCCTACCATAAGTCAACATTGCACATCGAAATACATCCTCTTAAAAATCTGAAACAATTTTACATAAAATAACTGTAAAATGCTTTTCCCTAACAGGAATTACATGTTGAACAGTGATGTTATACGAACCTGTTTCCTCTCTTTTTTGTTCAACAATTTCATTTAAAATATGTGCTAGAGAATCTTCCTCTTCCAATATAATATCTATAAATTCTTGTTCATTCATATTCTCCACTCCTTCTCAACGACTATATTTCGACAAAATAGCAGGATTTTCCTTTATTAATATCTAAATATATTAAAGAAGGGAGATGAACTAACATGACTTTATATCCAGTAATTTCTAGAAATTTAGTCGCTGTAGGTTATAATCCATCATCTATGATTTTACGAATTGAATTTAGAAATGGTACATATGATTTTTACGATGTGCCAGAAAGTATATACAAAGGATTACGAAACGCACAATCCAAAAGCTACTATCATGACACTTATATTAGAAATTCTTATCGTCACACAAAAATTTAAAATTCTATATGCATAAAAAGTCTACTTATAAAAATAAAAAAAGATGGTATTATGTTCGAGAACATAATACCATCTTTTTTTCACATTATTCATACATAATCTATCTTTAGCATATTACCGAACCACTACATGTTCTTCTTTAATCCAGCTACTTTGTCCAATATCAATTGCTCCATCTTTTCTATCCCAAACACGATAAGAAATTGAGCCATCAATCACACCTTTAAAGTTTATACATTCAGGTTCTGCGTAATAATTAACTCCATATCCAGCAGGGTATTTTGAATAGGCACAGAACCACTCTACATCAAAGTGCTCTAGTTTCGCCCACTGTTTCTCATTCCCTAATCTAATCATATCCTTATCCCCACCGCCCCAATATCCTTCAAATATAAGATAAGGAATTTTATTAGTGATACGTCCAGTAAATATAGGTTCTTCAGGATTCTCATATAAATTAACTCCATAACCTTCAGGGTATTTTGAAAGGGCACTCCCAATACCTACTGTTTGTCCAAAATCTTCTTTTGTCTGACTTACATCATCTACAAACCAAGAAAGTGATTTATCGCCAACTAAATAATTCAAATCAACTTTCCCAATCCCTTTAATATTCCCTGTTTCAGTATATTGCCATATATCACATGGATAAGCTGGTTTATTACCACTGTAACGTGGAATCCATAGGAAATCCGCTTCCACTCCTCTTAAACCATATTTATTATACATGTGATGACCTACGTATAATCCAACTTTCCACCCTGCGGCTTTACAAGTATTGATAAATGCCTGGGATGCTTCAGCTAACTTATCAGAACCGCAACTTTTTAACGTATCATCTTCAACATCAAGAACAAGAAATTTAGCGTTAGAACTTACTCTCTCCATAAAATCCTTCGCTTCTACAATTGCATCCGTCACAGAAACATAGCATCCATAAGCATATGCAGCATGTGGTATACCATGTTGTTCCAAATTTGTTACATAACTTCTATACTGTTCATCAACTGTTCTAGAACCATACTGTACCCGACATATAACAAGCTCAATTTGCGGTGCAGCCACATCCCAATCGATATTACCATTCCACTTAGAAATATCAATAATATGTTTGTCCATTATTCCTCTTCTCCTTTTGTCATACCATTTTAAATATCTAAAACGTTACTTGCAGATTGGATACATTCCTGCAATATGTATATAGTAGGAATCGATTAAAATAGGTGTTTGTTTTGCTGATTCTACCTAACAATTGATCAAATAGTAAATTAAATAAGTTAATACTATATTTATGGTATTAAGTATCTATACTAAACATTAGTAATATTCAATACAAACATTATCAATTACCTATAGAAGTTAACTATGTTATATTAATACTACGGTTACTATTACCGTTAAATCCTTGCTCCCTTCAAGGGTTTAACATACTCTCCTAATCCAATATATATAATGAAAAAAAGAATCTGTGACAGATTCTTTTTTTCTCATGAATACTTACTAAGTCAACTATAATTTAACGGTATATGACAGGAATATATAGACTAAATTTTTTAATAAAAGCCGGCTTTCTTCAAAGAATATATAAGGTTTAGTCACACCACTTAATTTTTATTTCTATTATTGATTTTGTCATATGCTCTAATTTGTTTCTCAAGACGCTTATCTGCTTTTTTATCACTGACTACAAGAATTGCATGTATAACTCCTGGTACCCATACAATTAATGTCAAAAAGAAGTTTATCATTGCTTGAAATGGTTTTCCTCAAAGTAAAACAGCAAGTGGCGGAAAAAGAATCGCTAACAAATACATCATCCTTACCAGCTCTCCTCATTATCCATTTGTAAATTTACACCATCAAAATAAATGTAGCACTAAAGATGATAAAAAGCATCCTATTGGATGCTTTTTATTTCATAACCATTTAACTTTCCAATACCAAATAAAGCGATTTCTGTATCAGTTAATTTCGGGATGAATTTCATTATTTTTGTCCTACCTTGAAAAACTTCCCCTTCAGTAGTAATAAATTCAAATACTGGTTGTTCATTTTTCTTCATTGTTTCAATGAAGAATGTTTCTTTATCAGTAGTTCCACGTATAATGACTTCCCAGTCTAAATAGTCATCAATCCTTACATAAGCTATTCGAAAATCGATTTCTTCTTTTCTCTCTCCTAAATAAGTGATCCGTTCTACCTCAAACTGTGCCATTTAACTCACTCCCTTTTATTACATCTTCGACAGAAGAAAAGAAAAACCTACACCATAACACATCTATCTTTATTTTAAATTACTAAAAATCAAAACTAAAAAAATAACCATTCCTAGAGTTCTTATCCTAATAACCACAGCTTCAATCTCACTCTTCTACCATTTGTGTAATTCCAATTGCCAAAACCGCTGTTCGCATTGCTTAAATCCAAATTAAAAAGAGCACTTAAAAGTGCTCTTTTCGTGATAAGGAGTTTTCAATGAGTATGAAAAAAGCAATTTACGCTTGTCCCATACTTTAATATATGCTCATCCTGTTCAAAAGGTGTACGATTTATAAAATAAAAATGCTACTCCAATAATGAAACTTTTTATTATTTAACATTAATATACTTTTCAAATACAAAAATTTGATCACCTATATAGTTCAGCATAATGTTGAGCAATCTTCATATCATTCATATAATCTTTGAAATCCCACCTCTCTAAATAATCTAATTTTCCTTACAAGATTGTAAGGGTAATGTAATCTAACTCGACTTTTTCATTATCAAAATAGCAATATACTCTCTACAGAAACACATAAAAGGAGAAAAGATCATGAAAAAATTTTTAGCTATCATTTCATTATTTGCACTATTTTCTAGTTTTGCTATAAGGTGCGAAAGAGACTATATAAAACAAGCCGCTATTCTATAGCGACTTGTTTAGCTAATTCACATTGCAGCCTATATTCTTCTAACTCCCAAATTTTATCAATAATGCGGTCTTTGCAACATTGAATTCCAATATTCACATCATAGTTAGCAGGAGCTACACATGCGCTGGATTCAGTTAAAATGAATCCATTCGGCAACTTAGCAACCACTACTGTACATTTGCCATGAAACTCCTCAACTGTCCATCGAGTTTTTTCTAAAATACCATTAATATCTTCTTGTGTTACAGTATTCTTCATTTACTTCTCACCCTTCTGCCTTTGTTTTTCACCCTTCTTCTCTTCGATGTCTAACTTATGATGTTGTAACTCTAAGCCTTGTTCCTGCTTTTGTCTTTTCTCTTCTTGTATTTGTTACACTTGTTCCATCTGTTATTGTACTTTTGACGGTAACTGATCTTATAAGCTATAGTTTCGAAATCCATTATGAATAATATATATGCACTTCATGGTCATAGAAGTCTTGAATTTTTAGCCTTTCTAATAGTAATTGTGGTGGTTGCATTTGGATTTCTCATAAATACTTTTTACTATTCCCTTAGGTAACTGAGGTTTTATTTCATTAAGCAGCTTCTTGAGCATGAGCCAGATATTGTACGAAGGCTCATGCCTTTTAGTTTTGCCTGAATCCTTTTATGATTATAGTATTCTATATACTTTGCGAATATTGCTTTTCCACGATCTAAGACATACTCATGCAACACTGATGTTGAAACAAAGTATTCATCCAAAGATTATAAGCGAACGTTTAGAACATAAAAGAGCAGGCATCACATAGACACCTACTCGCATGTTGTACCAGAACTACAAGAAAAAGCAGTTGAAGATTTTGCATAAAAATACTAGCAAATTTGTACGACATAGAAAGGAGCAAAAAACATGAAAGAAATCAAGTCTGAAAAGGAATTTAAGAACATTACCGCAAGCGAGGAGCCAGTAGTAGTGAAGTTCTTCACTACATGGTGCCCAGATTGTGTTCGGGTGAAGTAGTCAGTTTTATGCATGAGTATACATCGTTAACAAACGTTATAATATAAGGATTTAGAGGACATATCAGCGACCATTTAGCTCTTACCATTACTAAGAAGTATTCGTTTAGTTTGCATTTTTGTTTGCAAACTTGTTAGCACTTTTTATACTTCTTCAATTAAAAACCTCCATTGTATTTCTTCAATTACACATCACTCTCACTGACATTATGACGAAAATTATCAATTAAAGAACCTACTTAAAACAATCGTTTCATTAACGTATATTAAATCAACTTTTCTCTTTCAAATTTTTCTTAACCTGTAAAATTCATGTTTTGTTGGTACTACCTCATGCCTATCAAGCTAAGATTTTGAGAGCCCCCATATCGAAAATTTTACCTTTTTACAGGTTTTAATGAGAATTCGGCTCATTCTTTTCGTTTTTGGAGACAATTGATCTCTTAAATTGATGGAGGGAGTAGCACCAACATTTCGCAAATTTCGTACGCTAAAAAATTGTTCACTGTTTATTCCAACTACAATGAACAAAAAAATGAACCTAAACAATCTTATTCTTCAAGATTTTAGGGTAACTTATTTTCGAAAAGGTACAGTACTACATTTTAAAACAAAAAATAGTTATATATTGGAGTTCCCATCATATATTTGTCTTACGATCTATATAGAAGGGAATGTTGAAAAGTGGGGTATAATCACTTTCATAATGTGTTTGCTGTGAAACAAGAACATTTAGGACAAGTTCTTAAATTAAAGAAATTCTTTGAAGATTTGGATATAGATTTTAATGATTTCACTGATCCTCGCGCTCTAGTCAACGTGCTAGAATCAAATCGTGATATAAACTTTTTGAAGTCGTCACAGGAAGCAATCATCGGAGGAGAAGCACTTCAAATTTCAGAATTAATTGAGAAAATTAGCAATCTGATTATTAAAGATATATTAGCGCTTCCTACTTATCGTTGGGGAGAAAGTATAAATCAAGATATTGTGAGTCAGGTGACCGATGCTATTACTAACATGTTTATTCATTTAAATAAGCAAGATGTTGAACCATGGATTTTCTGGTATAACACTGGGAATAGTTTTCCAAGATATACTTATAATATTTTAATCGCTATAGATACTCAGGACAAAGACTATCTTACAGACCTTTTAGCAATTAGTTTTGATGTTTTGGTTGTAAAAAAAACTAAACAGGAAGTTTGTTCGTTCACAGTTAATGATAGTGCACAATGCCTTATAATGATGAAACATATGCTTGTTGGGATTAAATTTGAAGATGTTTATCCCTCGTAACCCTCGCCCCTCTACTTATAAGTTGAGGGGCTGTTATTTTTTGTTACACTCTTATATACTTTGAATCACATACATATCATATTTTGCTGCTAACTGTTCCAATTTCTGTTCCCTATATTTTGTAACTGTAAAGAAATGAATAATTGGCACCTTTCCATTGTATTTTTGCTTATAAATGTGCGTAAATTCTTCATATTTTTTTAACTTCTCTTCATTAATCTTTATTTTTTGTAAACGATCTACTTCAACTGCATGAAGTATCCCTTCTTCATCCCGAAATTTCACATCTGGTATAATTCTTTCTTTTTCTCTATTCTTTCTATAACGTATTTCTGGTTCAATTTGCCAATCATCTGGGCAAAATAAATGTAACCATGCTTCATTTCGTAATAATGCATGCTCCATTCTATTTCTGGAAACCACTTTCCTTTGTCCCAATAGGGCATGACCTTCTTTATTCAGGTAGTATGCATATTCTTTATAATAGGTTACACGACTTACAAATGGAGTTAAGTCTTTCATAATCCTGTTTGCATTCCGTATCCCCCCATATTATGCACACACATCAAATGTGTTCTCGTCGCAAACTGCAGCATTCTAATCGTCGCAAGTACCTCCATCTGACGTTCCTTCTTCAATTGTTTCAATGTGCGCATCTTTTTCCACCTCATATTCTTTTAGATGTTTCTACATAAGCTCATCATCAATGAATGGCACTTGTAACTCAGTGAAGTTATCTTTCATATAGATGGCCCTTCCTGGGATGGATGGTAATGATTCTAAACCTGGCTCATCTATTACAACTTCTGATGCAGTTCGTGTAGGTAGTCTGAACCCTAACTTTGCATTAGACATTTGCTTTACAACCCTTGGTAATGAATCACTTGTTGGATACTGTGTACAAAATACAATTCGAAAACCTAGCGGCCCACCAATTAAAATAGATTCTTTTCTTTTGAAACGAGCTTTCCGTTTTATAAAAAAGTTTGATCAAAACTCATTTAGAAGTTTTTAATTAAAAAGAAGCTGGTAATGTTTAAGAACTTACTGGCTCATGTACTTTGGTTCTCGGTTTGTTAGCCCTGAACCATTGCAAACAAAGAATAAATATGAGAATAATATCAATTAAGTCCCCACCATAATACATTAGCATACCTCCTATTTCAGCCTGTGCAGTGACTACACCAGTAGGCGGATGAGCATAAATGTATTTTGATAATATCCCATGACTAGCCAATGCAACTATTAAAACAATTGCTCGGTACATATAACTATACCTATGTGGTACTGGGTCAATATAAATTATTGATATGGTAAACAGATAGCCTGCAATAAAAACATGGAGGTGTATGAACAAATGAAGAAGTATATTTTGATGCATCATCGAGTATAAGTTTGTCGTATAGAGAATCCATAGCCCTCCTAAATTAAGTAAGGTTGTTACAATTGGATTACTAAGAGTTTGCAGAGGCCTACTCTTTAGTACAAATGAAAGACGTCGAGCTGTTTTCACATTGAGCGTTCGCAAAAAAAGAGTCATCGGAGCGGCTAGTGCCATAAAAATTGGAGCAAGCATCCCAAGGAGTAAATGACTTAGCATGTGCACTGTGAAATCAATATGAGCACGATGGGCTAAGGGACCAACAACTGCTATACCCAGACAAATAACTCCTAAAATCCAGAAGACATTTCGATATAACGGCCATCGTTTGTGATGACGATTTGATAAGACTGTAGCTATGATATAAATCATTAATATAATTACAATCAATACTAATAGCAAGAAATCCATCAAATTCCAGATTTCGTGATGAAGATGATTATTGTTCATTTAAGGTTTTTACCTCTCAATAGTTTTAATTCTTTTCTTGTCTGAAAAACTAGTAGAATCCCAATTAAGACCATTACAGTCGCAACTATATTCCATATCACGTCGTAGATGAGAACATTATCTACGTATCGAATCTGATGTATTTTCATTAGCTTGTGTTGAATTGTACCATCATATAATTGAAATCCACCGCTTCCAAGCATTATGCCACTCCACCATCTTTTCAACCAAAATGCATTTCTACGGCGAAGGTCAGCAACCATGAACAAGGAACCAATCGTTGCAAACCAACTAAAAGCATGAAAAAAGCCATCTGAAATCAATCCAATATCTGTTGTAGATTTGTCATAGAAATGATGCCAATGCAATAGTTGATGAAAAATAGTTTCATCTATAAAGGCCGCTAATCCTAGTCCAAACAAGATGCCTGACCATAGATTACGGGTCAAGTAGACAGAAGAGGTTAAATGATTTGTATTATCGATTTCGTTAGCCATTAAACCGTATCCTTTCCACCAATGTATATTCTTAGTTTTCCCAAAAGAAACGCGCGCTAAACATACTCTGCTGTTGGCTAGGAATTATGTTTTTAACTGATTTTTTAAATTTGATTAGACTGATTGCTTGAAATGCTACTAATTCATGTAAATCCAATGTTTCATGCCAAGCTAACTGATTAGGATAAGACATAGCTGTTCCCCCTTACTCTTGATTCAAGTTACATTATGCAAAAAAACAAAAGTGCTTATACTGCATTAAATAAACTTAGCCTAACTCACTTTTATTTTACAATGGAAAATAAAAGTGAGTTTAATTTAAATAAGTAATTAAACTACTTAATATTCGAATTTAAATTAGATCAATATATACTTAATTGCTCTTCACTGTACCTTTGCATCCTTAGTTTTTATTTTTAAAATTATTTCCTCACCTTTACAATCTGTAAATTTGATTTTTTCTTCCTTATAAATTTTCATAACGATACATCCTTTCTTATTACGTTATAAACATACTAGTTAAAAAATATAAATGTGAACATTGTACTTTCATATTTTTTATATAATTTCCAAATTTTATTGGTTCTTAACTTTTTTACTGCAAGGAAACAACAATAAGAGTAAATAAATTTCTGAGAGATTCTATCTATATTATTAATATATATTATAAAATAATTTTCATTTCTTTATTAGTCACCTATTTCTTCATAATTAATAGGTTATATATTATTGCTTAGGAAGGGAGTAAAAAATGAATATGCTTTACGATAAAGATTCTTTACAAAGAGATGTTACTAATCTTCCACATTGGCAACAAAATGCTTTCTGTTCTTTTATACTTAAAATGACTGATAAAAATAGACCGTTTCCTTGTATCCCTGCACAACATGGTTTTACATCCAATCACCTTAGATATGGATTCATTGATGATCCTAGAAGACCCAATACTAGCGAAAATTTAGCTAAATTACTTAAAGAATACACCGAATACTCTAAGGACACAGGTAAATACGCCTCTCTTATTGTTTTTATTGAAACCCCAAAAGATTTGATGGAAGAAGCTACAGTAGAAAATTTTGAACATATTTATTGGTCCATACTTAATAAAACTAGCAAATTGGATGAGAAGGAATGGCCTAAGCACATTCCAAATAACCCCATGGAAAACACATGGGAGTTTTGTTTTCATAACGAATCATATTTTGTTTATTGCGCTACACCCGCCCATATCAGAAGACAAAGTAGGCACTTCCCATGTATGATGCTTGCTTTAACTCCTCGATGGGTCTTACAAGAAATTATGAACTCTGACAAACGCAGTCAAAAACTAAAAAACTTAATACGTCATCGTTTGGCCGCTTATGACAAAGCTCCTATTCACCCTTCTCTTAACGATTATGGCCAAAAAGATAATTATGAATGGCAGCAGTATTTTTTACGTGATGACGAGACAATCCCATCAAAGTGTCCATTTTCTCGAATAATAAAATTTCTGCATAAGAATAAGTAATAAATTCTATAAATACCCTAATTAGGTTAATTTATGAAATTCAGTTTATTAATGATATGAAATCCTCCTACACCTATTCAGAAATAATTTGCTGAGTTCACTTAAAAAAATGTATGATTTACTTGCCCCTTTTTTGTACAGCAACAAAAATATGCTAAGACATATATTATTTAGTTGTACAAATATTAACCACTGAATAGATTTAATATAAATGAAATTTAGTGGGAGGAGCATGTCATAAGTGGGCATATTTTTAAGCTATGTTTTCTTGGGTTTATCATTATCTGCTCCAATTGGGCCTATTAATGCTGCACAGTTGGAAAAAGGTATTAGAAGTGGGTTTTTACATGCTTGGATTCTGGGCATAGGGGCCTTAATTGCAGATATTATGTATATGGCACTTATTTATTTAGGTGTAATTCATTTCCTCGAAAAAGACATCATAAAACTTTTCCTATGGTCTTTCGGAGCTTTTGTTTTAATCTATACAGGTATAGAAAGTTTAAAAAGTGCTAATCAAATTAGTATCAGGAGTACCGAAAATGATGATTCAATTACTAAAAGTTTCTTTTCTGGTTTCTTTATGTCTTTATCTAATCCATTAACAATTCTATTCTGGCTCGGAATTTTTGGTTCTATATTAGCAAAAGCCGCTTCTTCCTATAATAAAGAGCAGCTTTTGTTATATAGCTTTGGTATCATTTTAGGTATTTTTATTTGGGATATTACTATGGCAAGTACTTCTAGTATATTCCGTAGAATTTTAAATGTACGTATGTTATCGCTTATTACAGTGATATCTGGAATATCACTTATTATGTATGGATTATATTTTGGATTTCAAACATACCAAATCATTTTCCAATAAATTTTACATAGGGCCTACTCACATTTTGGGAAGGCAGATTCTTTTGAATAGGGGTTAAAAAGTCCGTTATCTCTGTTTTGTAATTGAAGATTACTTCACCATTAACAATCAATTTCACATAACTCTATTCTGTTTTCTTGAAACAAAATGAACAATTATAGTAACAATAATAATCACTCCTAAGAACAACAAACTCACTAGAAAACCGGATCTAGTTGTTTTTTGAAGTAATGTTCCACTTATAGCTAGTGTAATCATAATAAGACCTATAATACTTTTTATACGCATCCAACCTTTAGGACTCATTAATCTCCTAAATGAAAGAAGGATTAGACTCCACGTATATAACAGCATCAACCCAGCTGCAGTTGTTACATATTCATATATGTTTTTTGGGAGTAACAAAGCACTAAGGATAGATGCACCAAGCCCAATTATGATAAGAATTAAAGCCGGAAAAGAGATATTTTTCTTGTGTTTTTTAGCGAATATCGCAGGTGCATCGCCTTCCTCAGCCAAATTAATCAATACACTTGTCACTGCAAATAAAGAACCAACTAATGTCGAAAAACCCGCTAATATTAATACTACATTTAAAACAAATGGAACATACGGTAAATCATAATCTTGTAATGCTATTACAAAAGGACTTTCTTTCGTATTAAAATGGTTTAATGGAACCATTATAATTGCCAACCCTAGAGAAACTACATAGATAATCGTTAAGATCATTAACATTACTCTTCCTGATTTTTGTGCCTCTTTAGGGTTTTTAAGTCTTATTGTCATTAGCCCCATGATTTCGATTCCCCCAAATGCATAAAATGCATATATAAGAGACGACCAAGTGCCTTTTAGTCCATTAGGAAACCAGTCTTTAAAATTTTGCGGAAATTGAGCTTTATATAAACCACCCCTTATAAATCCGAAAATAACCAAAATCGCAATCACTATAAATCCTATAATAGCTACAATTTTTATAATAGCCATCCATTTTTCTAAATGTTCAAATACCTTAATCCCTATAAAAATAATCAATATAGCTGCTATTCCATAAATAGCAGCAAATATCCAAAGTGGTATTTTAGGAAACCAGTAGCGAGAAAAAATACCTAACGCACTTAACTGACTACCCATAATAAGTAGCTCTGAGCACCAATATGTCCATCCATGACTAAAACCAGCCCAATTTCCAAATGCTTTTCTTGAATAAATGCGGAAAGAACCTTTTTGTGGATCATCTACAGTCATTTTTGCCAATGCCTCAAATACAATATATGTAGTAAATCCGGTTAAAATAAGAATAAGGATAATTGAAGATCCACCTATTTTAATTCCTATGCTGGATCCTAAAAAAAAACCGGTACCTATCGTACATCCTATCCCTATGAGTGAGAGTTGCCACCATTTTAAATCTTTTTTTTCTTTCGTTTGCTTTTTAATATCATGACAGGTCATATCATTATGCTCCTTTATTTATCATGAGAATGCCCCTCAGGATTACTTAAATACTTTTGAGCAAGCTTTTCAACGACCTCAATGACATCATGAGCCTTTAATTCATGTCTTGCTACTCTTGCACTGCCTACAGAAATCTCAACCGTAAATACCTCTTCATATTTCATTTACTCTGCTCCTTCTGAATTGATTTATATGAACATATTCCCTACCTTTTAGCCTCGAATTTAACTTAGTTTAATTCTGTTTAAGTCAATATTTAAAGCATTGAAAGTTAAAAGGATAAAATATATAAATAAAATTCCAGATTTTCAAATCCTAACATTTTATAGTTGTAAATCTTAAATATATAAGGCTCAGACTACTGAACTTATTTAATACGCTCAAAAAGATTAACTATATATTTAAAAAGAAATGTATGAGAAAGGAGAGACAGTATGTCTCCCCTCTATATCCATTTAACATATAAAATTAACGAGTAACTCCACCGCCAAGTTGTTGTTCAGCTAATGATACTAGACGTTTTGTAATTTCTCCACCAACAGATCCATTTGCACGAGCTGTTGCGTCTGCACCAAGTTGCACACCAAATTCTTGTGCGATTTCATATTTCATTTGATCAAGAGCTTGTTCAGCCCCACGTACTAACAATTGATTGCTGTTTCCACTGTTATTGTTTGACATGCTATGTCACCTCCTTCACATTTTAATATGTAAAAAAGCATTCGAAAATATATAGTCCTTTTTTTGGTATTAATTTTTATTGTTTTAACACATAATTCATATTTATATTTCACAAAATAGTATTGTGTAGGAGAGCGAAAAAATTTCGTGCCATATGAGTATCATGTAATGAGTAAACCTCCTGAACACGATAAAATGGGTTGTACTTTATGAAAGTGCAACCCATTTTTATTGAAAAGTACTATTCCTACATGAAAGTTAAAAAACAGGAGGAACATTCATGAAACATATTGTTGCCTTATTAATTAAATATACCGCTATTAGTGCCGTATTATTGATGATTTTAGGTATATTCCAGGACGTTTCGATTCCTAGAATATTACTGATTTCATTACTAATTACAGGGACAGCCTATTTAATAGGAGATTTATTTGTTCTACCTAAGTATGGGAACATGGTTGCTACAATTGCAGATTTTGGGTTAAGTTTTTTAGGAATCTGGGTGTTAACGTATCTTCTTACAGACAACAATTTCGTTCGTAATATTGTCGCATCTTCATTTTGGGCGGCGCTTCTTATCGGTGTGATAGAAGTATTTTTTCACATTTATATGAAAAAAGCAGTTTTACATGAAAACAATGATTCACGAGAATCAACTAATATGCATCACGATAGATATGCTATGGAGATCTCACATGAATATTTAAACCGTTCTGAGATAGAAAAAGTACGATCCATTCAAAAGGAAAACGATATAAAGAATAAAATGAAGTAAAAAAAGTGGCTTTCAGCCACTTTTTTTAAGCTTGTTCAGTATTTTTAACATGTAATGGCGGAGGAACTACCCAGCCTTTTTTCTTACTTAGACGTAGTAAAGTTGCCCCAGCTTGTGCTTTTTTCATATGGAATTGTCCAAAAAGCATTCCTACATCTTCTCGAAGACATTTTCCCATTACCTGACTACAATTTACTAATCCTGCCGCAAGACCTGCCGAAACAGCTGCTGCAATTTCAGCATCATTGATACGTGCTCCAGGAGGAATATCTTCAATAGATGCAACCGGTCTTTCTGGAGGCGCTGGTGGTAAAGCTACACCGTTTACCTTTAGAAGTGATTTTAGTTCATCTATTTCAGAAGTCATATCATTCTCAATTAGATTTTCTAAGAACTTCTTTAAGTCTTCATCACCCGTGTGATTAATGTAAACCTGGTGGCCAGCAACTGCTCCTTGTGCTGCAAGAAGATAACTCCAAATATCAAATACTTCTCCATAATGTAAAGGTTCATTTTGAGGATTTCCACTTAATACACCCATTTTAAGATGCCTCCCTTTTATAAATATCATAGTCAGTATGCTTTTTAATATTAAAAATAAATTTTTAAGTATATTTGTTCCTAAAAAGGATCTTTTATGATTCATGGGAAACACCTTCCCCACAAAGTATATGTTTGTAATCTAGAAAAGAATTTTTCAAATAAAATACTCAAAGATTATTATTTGAAATTATCAACAATCTTTGAGTACAACTGCATTCATTATGAGAGTTTATTTCATGATTTTATACAGACAAAAGATGTATATGCTAACTACTGTAATCTGCTATGTTTCCAATAATCAACCATATCGCTTGCCCTAATCTTTTCTATTTTGGGATGAAGTTAACGAGTAAATCCTCCACCAAGTTGTTGTTCAGCCAATGCTACTAAGCGTTTAGTGATTTCACCACCAACAGAACCGTTTGCACGAGCTGTTGTATCTGCACCAAGTTGTACACCAAACTCTTGCGCGATTTCATATTTCATTTGATCAAGTGCACTTTCAGCACCTTGAACTAATAATTCATTACGATTTCCACTCTTATTGTTTGCCATATTGTATCACCTCCTATGTTTTTAATATTTTACGAAACATAGAAAAATATAAATTCCTTTTTATGGTATTTCATTCCACCTGAATTTGAAGTATAAGTTTTATTTTTCTACTTAAAATATGGCTGAGAGAGCCAAGAAGAGGAACTGTTCTAGCATCTTTTCATCACAAGGTTTGTTTGAAATGATTGTGTTATCCCTCCTTCTCCTCTTCTTTTCTCTTGCTTGAATTCATCAGGATGCAATTGATACACATAAGCAAGTAAGTCAATATATGATTGATAAAGGGTATTATCATCCGACTAATGTACAAGAACAGTTACAAGTAGATTTAATGACTACACAAACAGCTCTATACGTAGCACAAAATCAACAATACCCTCTTTAAGAACTAAAAAATATATGGAATTCTATCTGATACATAAGAACATATCCTGCTTTCTACAGAAAGCAGGATATGTTCTTTATTAATTATCTTTTGTAATTAAATAATTAGAATATAAAAGCAATATAGTAATAAATCCCCTGCCTTTGGGAAATATAAAAGTTGTTGTTTATCTCAAAAAAGAGAGGTACTTTCTATGTATTATTACAAAGAAGAATTGATTAATATTATTAAACCAGACAAACCAGATCCCGCTGCTGCGAAGGTCTTACAAGAAATACTTGGCGGACATTTTGGTGAAATGCGTACAATGATGCAATATTTCTTTCAAAGTTCAAATTTTAGAGGAAAAGCGAAACAATATCGTGATTTACTTCGAGGGGTTTTTCTTGAGGAAATTAGTCATGTAGAGCTTGTTCAGAATACAATTAATCAATTATTAAATGGAGCTGGTGAGTCTACGTCAGGTAATGCTGGTATGGATAAAGCACCGCTTGATGAGGCGGTAAAACATGCAAATCCTCACCATTTTATTGTAGGTGCTCAAAGCTCATTGCCAGTAGATGCAGCTGGTAACCCATGGAACGGATCGTGGGTATACAGTCATGGAAATCTAATTAGTGATTTAATGGATAACCTAGTTCTTGAATCAACTGGTGTACTTCAAAAGACAAGAATTTATGAAATGAGTTCAAATCAAACTTTTCGTGAAACACTTGCCTTTTTAATTGTGCGTGATAATGCACATCAAAATGCATTTGCGAAAGCATTAGAAACTTTAGGCGTTGAATGGGGAAAACTTTTCCCAGTACCAAACTATGATATCAATAAGTATCCTGAGTGTAGAAAGTACGTAGAAATGGGATTTCATAATGCTCAATTTAATTTCAGGTTGGATGAAACAAGAATCGGAGAGATCTTCCAAGGTGAATCACCAAGTAGAAACAAAGGAACGTTAAGTGTAACAGAGCCACCAAAAGGTTTTCCTGTACCAGAACTTCCTGAAATGCCAAATGAGCATAGTCCGGGACTAAAAGATATGGAGCTTTGAGATTATTATGACCAACCACTTATAAATGGTTGGTCATGAATCTAGATTAGAAAATCTCTATATGGATTCAAATAAGCTTGGATGTTTTCAAAAAGGAGGATATTCATTTTGAGTACAATACAAAATACACTATCCATTTTTGCTTTAGGTGGGGTTAAGGAAATAGGAAAAAATATGTATGCAATACAATATTCAGATGATATTGTGATTATTGATTGCGGTTCTAAGTTTCCAGATGAAAGTTTATTAGGAATAGATTTGATAATACCTGATATTACATATTTGCAAGAAAATAAGGATAAAATTCGAGGTTTAGTCGTTACACATGGACACGAAGACCACATTGGAGGTATTCCGTATCTATTAAAACAATTGAATGTACCAATTTATGCAACGAAATTAACCCTAAGATTAATCGAAATCAAATTAAAAGAACATAAACTTCAAAATCTAACACAGTTATTTTAAACATTGTGTGATACGGATTTCTGGTTTACTTGTAAAATTTTAATCAATGTTATAGTAGGAAATCTCCTAATATATTAATTAATTCCTCTAATTCCCTTCCAAGATTGTTTATATTATCTTCTTCATCAAGTGAGATTACAGTTAGGATTGATAGGCTGATTCCGCTTTATGAGTTGTACAATTTTCTCTAGAATTTTCTAAATAGCGACCGTAATAAGTAGCGATAACAATTAAAGTACCACCAATCCATTGAAGCAAGCTTACGTGCTCATCTTCTATTATGACGGCAAACAACGCAGCAAAAATGGATTCTGTTCCCAAGAGTAATCCTACACGTGTAGGAGATGTTTTTCGTATCATCGTTAATTGAATATAAAAAATTACACACCCTGGAAGAACATCATGAACGAATAAATATAGAAAAAGAACAGTACGGAAGTGAATATAACGACTACGATTTAGTCTGCCCTACCTTTAACGGAAACCCTTGCAATCTCAGAAGTTTGACACATCCCTAGAAAAAGCTTATAAAGAAAAGTGAGGTTCCTGACATCCAATTCCATGATCTGCGACATATCCATGCAACTATCATGTTGAAACAAGGTATACATCCGAAGATTGTAAGTGAGCGATTAGGACATAAAAGAGTAGGCATCACATTAGACACCTACTCCCATGTCGTACCAGGACTTCAAGAAACTGCGGTGGATCAATTTGCAAACGAATTGTTCGGAAATAAAACCGTTCGTTGAAAATTCGTTAGAAGTTTTGATTTTTAATGAAATTACCACCTAAAAAATACAAAATAAAACAATTGTAAAGGGAGCGAAAAGCATGAAAGAAATCAAGAGTGACAAGGAATTTAAGGACATTATCGCAAGCGAGGAGCCAGTAGTAGTTAAGTTCTTCACAACATGGTGCCCAGATTGCGTACGTATGGATAACTTTATCGGAGATGTAATGGAAGAGTTCAATAAATTTGAATGGTATTCTATTAATAAAGATGAGTTCCCAAATATTGCGGAAGAATATCAAGTAATGGGAATTCCTAGCCTACTTGTGTATCAAAATGGTGAAAAACTTGGTCATTTACATAGTGCAAATGCAAAAACAGAAGAACAAGTTACTGAGTTTTTAGAAGCATACTAAAATAGAAAAAGTGCCTCTGAGATATATTTTTTCAGAGGTATTTTTTTAGTCTTTTTTAATGATTATCTTTCGCAATTGCTTAGTCATTTCTTCAGAAGTGTAATATGCGGTTTCCTCATGACCGATATACATGATGACACTTTTCTCTCCTGCGCCTCCAAGGTATAGATGGATTCCATGTGTATCTCCATTTTGATATGTAATCAACAAATCGTATTGTGGCTTTTCATCACTTCTTTTTTGTTTTTTTACGTCATTTAGCAGATTACGAATCCTCTCTATTTTTTCTGTGTCTTCAATATTCATAAAATAATCTTCGTTTAAACCGCAAAATCCTTTCGAAACAGATATCGATAGCTTAGAAATGTCTTGATTTTTTACATTTTCTTCACGAGGCAACTCACATCCAGTACTACCCAAAATAATTAGCACCAATATGAAACAAGATAATAGTTTGTGCATCTCACTCCTCCCCCTTCCTTATATTGTAAAGGAAACCTCATGAAAATTTCACCTTTCCTCACTTTGTACTTCGTAACATATTTTTCCTTCACGAAACTTTGTTACCCCCTACTTAAAAAGCTATAAAACGTCAACAATGTTTGTATAGACCCACACGAGTTTCGTTTGATACTCTATTACTAGAAAGAAATTCCTAACAGAAAGGTGAGTGATCGTTATGAATTCACTTTCTAATAAAGAAGCTGATAAAGGAGCTATTGTCAGCATTATCGCCTACATATTTTTGTCATCACTGAAAATCGTAATTAGCTATATTGCTCTTTCCAGTGCATTACGTGCGGACGGTTTAAATAATTTAACAGATATTGGCGCTTCTTTAGCTGTATTAATCGGTTTAAAAATTTCTCGAAAGCCTCGTGATCCAGATCATCCGTATGGTCATTCACGTGCAGAACAAATCGCTTCACTTGTTGCTTCCTTTATTATGGCAACGGTTGGTTTAGAAGTTATTGTAAGTGCAATTCAATCCTTTTTTAATCCGCAAAAAACCGCGCCAAATATGCTTGCAGCCTGGGTTGCCTTATTTTGTGCTGTCGTCATGTACATCGTTTACAAATATAATAATAAAATTGCAAAGCGTACAAAAAGTAAAGCACTAGAAGCCGCAGCAAAAGATAATTTATCAGATGCCCTCGTTAGCATCGGTACAGTTGTCGGTATTGTTGCTTCTCAGTTCCACATGCCGATTCTCGATCCAATCGCGGCCCTACTTGTTGGTTTTATCATTTGCAAAACTGCGTGGGACATCTTTGTGGAAGCTTCTCATATGTTAACCGATGGCATTGATCCAGATAAAATGGAGGAATACTCACAAGCTGTTAAGCTTGTTTCTGGTGTGGAACATATTGTTGATATTCGTGCACGTATGTATGGGAATCAAACGTATGTGGATATTACAATTGAAGTAGATGCTCATATGGACGTGAGTAAAAGTCATCATATTACTGATAAAATTGAAGAAACATTAGAACAAAAATTTGGAATTTTGCACACTCATATTCATGTTGAGCCTACGCAAAAAGAACCTATGATGACATAGGTTCTTTTTTGATGAATACTTGATGGAACATAATACATAAAACAAGCCAACTTCCACCCGCTGCCCAGCCTGCTAATATATCGGATGGATAATGGACCCCGAGATATACGCGGCTAACAGAAATAGAGAATATCACGAAACATGTAATAAAAATAATCAATAACTTTCTATGCAATGTAATACGATGTTCCGTGATTGTTACATAAGCGATAAACCCTAGAAATGCTGTAGCATTCATCGTGTGTCCGCTCGGAAAACTATATCCTGTAGCTGTAACAAGCTGCGTGACATCTGGTCTTGGTCGTTCGTACCATAATTTTAGAAGGCTGTTAAGGTGACGAGATCCATAATAATTGATGATTAAAAATAACGCACCTAACAACCTTTTCCGAATGAGAAAGTACATTACAACTATGATTAATAACGGGAAATATATTTTTTTCGAACCAATATAAGACATCCAAGTGAAATAAGCTGTCAAATAATCGTTCCGAAAACTTTGGATAAATTCGGTAACAACATCATCAAATTTCTCAACACAAGCGGTATGATACGAAAGTGATAATCCGACAAAACAAATAAGTAATAAGCTTAACAAGTATACATGTCGATATCGTTTCACATACATAACCTCACAATACAAAAATAAAAAATGGAGCGGTTGTTTTAGTTTCCCTCTCCATTTCTTTTTTTATGCATTATTTATGAAGAAATATAACTGTTAATTTTTTGCTGCATAGCCGGAATATCTTCACGCGTTACAGTAAAACGAACGACTCTCTCATCTAAGTCTAACGCTTCTGAAAATAACCCTGCTAATCCGCGAGCTTTTCTGTCTACTTCCATAACGATATCCAATCGATCATGCGCACGTGGTAAAATTAATAATTCCAATTCATCTAATTTTCCATAATATTCCTCTGAAACTGGCACAAATTCAAATTCTTGTGCGAATGGAATATTCGTACGCAAATAACGTGGCAGCTCTTCACACTCTGCTTGACGAAGCCTAAATCCTAGTTGCTTTACATTATCTAACACACTATTTAATAATGCATTCGGCAACACCTGAATGTAATCGCGATCACTCGGATCAATACTCCGCTTAATATCAAGACCTGTATGAACCCAAACCGTTTTCATTCCAAAAGTAAGCGGCGCTTCAATTGGCATCGGGAATGAAAACGGAATTTCTACTTTTTCATTTGGAGATATCGTAATAGGATCAGTTAAACGTACTCGCTCTAAATCAAATGTAGCGCTTACTTTTTTATCATCTACTTCTCGTACATATGACGTTGTTAATGTTAAGTAAATGCTTTCAATTTGTTGACCAACTGATCCACCTGTAATATGAACCACACCTACAATTTCTTCTCCTACTAAATATTCTTCTTTCTCAAGAACTGTATCGACTTTCGCACTTCCTATTCCAACACTTGCTAAAAACTTTTGAAACATGTATCCCCCATCCTTTCTAATGCATGGCGTACATCTTTTCTAACATCTTGTACATTCTCATAATATGGAGTCTGCATCCGTAGCATTCGCATAATAATTTCACGGTTTTCTTTCGCTAGCTGTAACTCTTCATACCATGGTCTTTCTTCTTTTGTAGTAGACTCATAACCAGAATATAATAAAAATAATGTAAAGTGACCTAGTGCATAAAAATCACTCCGATAGTGAACTTCCCGCATATAGGCTTGTTCTCCTTTATAGGTCGATGCCCGCTCATCGATTTCTTCTATAAATCTAGCTAATCCAAAATCGATAATACTAATCTGCCCCTCTTCCATTAAAATGTTGGGAGTTCGTAAGTCTCGATGAATAATACCTTTACTATGAAAATAAGAAACAAGCTCGAGTACCTTATATAAAATATGAAAAACCTCATGTTCTTCATATACATGTCCATCTCTGAAAATGAAGTCTTCGAAATTATCACCTGGCATGTACTCCATTATAAAAAACGGCTGTTTTTTCCATATGAAACTATCATATAAGCTCGGTATTGCCGGATGATCTAACTGTTTTAAAATTGCTTGTTCCTGTGCAAATGACATTCTACCCGACATATACCTTTGCTTACTTTGTCTTAATTGTTTCAAAACCTTTTTTTCTTTCGTTTGCAAATCATAAACGATATATGTAAAGCCATAGCTGCCCATTCCAATTACTGATTCAATTTTATAGCGCTGCGTAACAATTGTATCAGTGCGCAGCGGTCTATCAAACCAAGCAAGTATGTCACGCCACTTCATCAACTACTGGAAAAGAAACTACGGCTTTTACGTTTTCTTTTATAGTGCTGATGTCCATAACCATGAGAATTTCTTCTCCTGTTATAATCGCTACTTGAATACGAGCGACCTCTATGACGATAATCACTACTTGAATAGGAACGATATCTACTCTTCTTTCCTAGTAAAGAATCAATAATTTTTTTGAACATCCCTTCACCTCTTGTTTCAAATTTTCTTTTTATTATACCAATAATAATCCTTTATGTTTGTGACAAGTTTGTAAAGAAAGAATTTTGAAGTGTAAAAAACGACGAGTAGGTCCCGTCGTTACTCTCATCCTTCATCCTCATCAAACACTTCATCAATCATACATTTTTCTAGTAAATACTCAAATGTAATATCAGCGAGATCTTCAATCTCTTCTCGCTTTGGCACATACCCTCTCTCAATTAGTTGCTCATAAAAAAACTCCGCAATTTCTTCCGTATCAATTACGACTTCAATTTCCTTCATGAGCATCACTCCTTTATTTCTGTTTTATGAAGAAATTTCAAAATTATGTATACAAGATTAGAAAAATAGATTTTCTTTTCTATATCATGCTTGTCTGTCATATCAATTCAGCTCAAAGCATACGATGTAGTACAAGCTATTTGAAGGGGGAAATAAAAATGGAATACCAATATAAAGAAGAACAAAGAAAAGAAGAGTTCATGCATGAAGATAAATGGGCAGACTCTGTTATCAAAGCACTTATTATTTTTTTAACAATTGTAGGTATACCTTACACAGCATATATTTTTGTTCAGTTCCTGCTAACTTTCTAGCTATTTTTTCTCTGTTAATTTAACTAAATAATTATGGACAACATCCATAACAATTTTATATTCTTCATCTTGAAATGTTTCATATAATAATTGATAGTCATTATAAATGTCTAATAATCCATCAATAATTTCTTGTCTGCTTGTTTTAATACTCACCTTTTTGGAGTTGTTTATTGATTTCAATTTTCCTAAATCTAATTTATTCATACCTGCTTTATCTTGTTTTAGTTTTTTCAAAATCGCGTTAGCAGTTTGCGCATTCGCAAGCAAGGTTAAATCTGATTCATCAGCCTCTAACCACTCACCATCCGTAATTCTTGATAATTCATATATTGTATCTTCCCAAGCATCATTTTTATAACGCCACACTTCTGTCCGAAACCCAACGATACGAAAAACATCTTTATCATATCCCGTAACTTGCACTAGGTCACCGAACGTAAAACGATAGCGCAATTCAATCCATTCTGTTTCACCTTTTTTCATTTCTTGTTCCGTGACATGTTGAAGTGTTTGTTCCACATAATATCCATCATGATTATTTACTTCATATACATAAACACCATCTAATATTTTCATATTTGTGATTTTACCAACGGTTCCATATAGCGTAATCACGACTATGTCTCCCACATTGTATTTAGGTTGTTTTTTTCGTGCCATTTATCTCTCTCCTTTTTAAAGTCGTGATTTTGATACCAGTATATGCAAACGATGAAAAAACGCTTACCACATAAGCTTATATTCAAAAAAATTTTCAATAAAAAATACATCACTTTTTATAAAGTGATGTACCAATATTGATATATTTTATTTGATTACTATTTTTATCTTTCCTGTATGTATAACTCCCACGCCTCATCAAAAATAGACATACTACCTAGTAGTCCACTTAATTCTAAGTATGAACTAATTTCATCGTAATCTTCTGAGTGCTTTGGAAAACTTAAATCATCATACATAGCTTCAGCTAAATTCGATACTTCATTATTAATTAAAGACGCACGGTGCTTCATCATATAGTGATAAAATGACTTTTTCAAACATATTCCCTACCTTTCTAACTTGGGTACATTATACAAGGGAGAAAAGAAAAAAACCAGCATAATCGCTGGTTAAAAGTCAAAATAATTTCTCTTTAGTAAACGTGGGCGTTCCATTAGTTCTTCATATGTTAGTTGTTTAGGTAGATCTTTTGTATAAATTAAAAACAATTGATCTTCTATTTCTTTTACAATATGATCAGGTTGATAGTCCATTCCGCATGATGAACAAGAAATACATGGTGTCTTTTGAATTTCAATGGCTTTTGTACCATCTGGCAATTCCCAATATACAGTATTCAGACTTTCTTGCGCTTCTGTACTGTCACACCACATACAATTCATACTGCGTCACCCTCAGCTTTTTTATTTTCTTCTAATTTCGCCATTTGCGCTTGATATTTTTTATCTTTTAACTGATCACGCTTATCACGTTTATCTTTTAAGGAGGCATGTTCTTCATTTGTTTCATAATCTTTGCGGCGATTCATGCGCTGCAGGTCATCCGGAACAAGATTGAATTTCTTATCACTCATCAATCCAGCCACGCCAATATCTGAACGCTTCTCTTCATAAGTTGGGTAGATTTCTTTAAAGTAGCCTTCCGCTCTCCCTGGTACATAATTTTCTGGTTCTGGATACGTTGTAATAACCCCTTCAAAGTTACGAAGTACCACTTTATCCGCACTTTGTGAGATTAAATAGTTTGGCTGAAGGGCAATTTTCCCGCCTCCACCTGGCGCATCGACAACGAACGTTGGAACCGCGTAACCAGAAGTATGTCCACGTAGTCCCTCAATAATTTCTAACCCTTTAGAAACTGGAGCACGGAAGTGTCCAATACCTTCTGATAAATCACACTGATAGATATAATATGGACGAACACGAATTTTCACTAAATCGTGCATCAGCTTTTTCATGATTGGTACACTGTCATTAATTCCAGCTAAAATAACTGCTTGGTTCCCTACTGGAACACCTGCATTTGCAAGCATTTCACACGCTAGTTTTGACTCTTCTGTAATTTCAATAGAAGTATTAAAATGTGTATTTAGCCATACTGGGTGATATTTTTTAATAATATTACATAGATTTTCTGTAATACGTTGTGGAAACACAACTGGTGCTCTCGTTCCGATACGAATAATTTCCACATGAGGGATTGCTCGTAAATTCTTTAATACGTATTCTAAAATTTTATCATTAATAAGAAGACCATCACCACCAGAGATTAAAACATCACGTACTTGTGGCGTTTCACGGATATAAGCAATTGCATCATCTAGTTGTTTTTTCGGAACACCCATTCCAATTTGTCCACTAAAACGACGACGTGTACAATAACGACAATACATAGAACATTGATTTGTTACTAGAAATAAAACGCGATCTGGGTAACGATGTGTTAAGCCTGGAACTGGCGAATCTTCATCTTCATGAAGTGGATCTTCTAAATCATATTTTGTTTTATATAATTCTTCCGAAATCGGTACTGATTGCATCCGAATCGGACAGCGCGGATCATCAGGATTCATAAGAGAAGCATAGTACGGTGTAATATTTAACGGAATCGTCTTCGTTGAAATTTTTACACCTTCTTCTTCTTCTGGTGTCAAATTAATGACTTTCTTTAAATCATCTAACGTTTTGATCGTATTCGTTAATTGCCAAACCCAATCATTCCATTGCTCTTCTGTAACATCTTTCCATAATTCGATATCTTTCCAGTGTCGATTTGGTTTGTATACATCATGTAACATTGCTATTCCCCCTTTTTTTACGCTCACCATTTATATAAGCAATAATTATGCCAACTTTACATTTTCAATAAGCAGTGAAGAAAGATATCCTATTATATATGAGGAAAAATATTTTTTCTTATTTTAAATGGTGCTTTATTCAACATAATATTCATTACTTTCTGTATATGTAAACGCTCTTTTATTGGTGCAAACACACAAAAACCGCCGATTATTCGGCGGTTTTGTCATACTTATTTAATTTATATTGCAATGTTTGTCTTGGAATACCTAGTAATTTAGCAGCTTGCAAAATATTCCCATCCGTTTCCGTTAATGCTTGATCAATTAATTCTTTTTCTGTTTGATGAAGCGCCTCACGTAAAGGGAGGATACATTTCTTCTTTTTCTTCGAATCTATTTCTTTTCGAAATGTTCGTGGTAAACAACTAACCGTTAAGGAACTTCCTTCGGCAATAATTACAGCGTGTTCCATAGTATGTTTTAACTCTCTTACATTCCCAGGCCAATGATACGCTAGTAATCTTTCTTTCGTCTCATGATCCATATGGAGCACCTGTTTTTTATATTCTTTGTTATAGTCTCTTAAAAAGTAAGACGCTAACAATAATACATCTTCTTTTCGCTCCCGAAGCGGTGGAATATATAACGAAAATACATTTAAACGATAATATAAATCAGTCCGAATTTTATTTTCACGTAAACATACTTCTGGAGGTTGATTCATCGCCGTAATGACGCGAACATCGACTTTTCTCGTCTTACTATCCCCTATGCGACGAATCACTCCATCTTCTAATGCTCGAAGCATTTTTGCCTGCAGATCAAGGGGCATCGAATTTAATTCATCTAAAAATAATGTCCCTCCATCTGCAAGTTCAAATAACCCCGCACGTTCAATTGCCCCTGTATAGCTACCTTTTGTCGTCCCAAATAATAAACTTTCTAAAAGAGATTCAGGAAGAGCTGCACAGTTTTGGGCAATAAACGGTTTATTTTTCCGTTTCGAAGCCTCATGAATCGCTTGAACAAATAATTCTTTTCCAGTCCCTGTCTCCCCGTAAATTAAAACATTTGCATCTGTTGGGGCCACCTTTTGTGCCAAGTCTTTCGTTTGTTTAAAGCGAGAATCTTCTGTCACAATTGTATTAAAAGCAACGTGCTTTTTTGTTACCTTTTTCCGAGAGGATCGTTTCATTTTCGATTGTAAATCGACAATGGTATCGGTTAACTTTTGAACTGTCGAGTAATCTTTTGCGATCTCAACAGCACCTGCAATTTTATCTTCTATAAAAATAGGTAATGTAGTATTTACAGTACAGACATCTTCTCCATTTAAATTTTGATACCGCTGTACTTGATGCAAAATTGGCTTTTTCGTATCTAAAACTTTCATAAGTGTACTCGTTTCCCTCGATAAAGATGGGAACGCTTCTAATAAGTGCTTTCCTAGTACATTCTCAATCTTTGATCCATCATGTTTTGCAGCAACAGTATTATAAAAAATTGTAATACCATTTTCATCCACCGCGTGAATTGCCTCATCAATACTGCCCAAAATCGCCTCAATGACTTCTTGTGTCGAAACTGCCAGCAATGTCATCCCCCCTCTTGCCAAAAATCCAGCGATTTATATGCTAGTTTTCCGGCACCCCTATGTGCGATTATAAGCATTACGATTCCGTTCTACTTTTTTATTTATTTCATATTATTTATTTCTCACTTACAAGTGCTACAATAAAACTCAAATCAGTGAAGGATTTCTCTATCCTTCACTGATAATTCGCTCACAGCAAGCGCGGTCCTTACTACTCGTTAATGCGAGATAAATCTTTCACCCATATATTCATATCTTCTAATTTATCAAAAATGTAACAATTATTCGCTAGCCTTCCTGTATATGTATATCCTAGCTGATGAAAAGCTGCGTTCATTCCAAATGAAAGCGAACGGGCAATTGTGTAAGAACAAAAGATTGCTCTCTCTTGTAATTCTTCTTCTAACTTAATGAGTAAACTTTTCATAAATCCATGTTTGCGATATTCAGGTAACGTTGCACAATTCGTTAATTCTGCATTACCTTCTTTTACATTCATTTCTGCTGAAGCAGTACTAATAATACGCCCTTCTGATTCGTACACATAATAAATTGTATCTTCTTTC
The DNA here is from genome assembly GCF_050768835.1 of Bacillus pfraonensis. Classification (NCBI taxonomy): domain Bacteria; kingdom Bacillati; phylum Bacillota; class Bacilli; order Caryophanales; family Bacillaceae; genus Bacillus; species Bacillus pfraonensis. The sequence goes on from NZ_JAHCDO010000001.1 coordinate 118,662, forward strand.
ATCGTCTGAACAATATAGTTTGCTTCATTTAACGGCGTTGGATAAATTTCAAATACTTTTCCAAACACACTTGCCAATTCTTCTGCGTCTGCCTCTGTCGCTTTTCGCAAGACAAATTTCTCAGGAACTTGTTTCTCCTTTACCTCTTTTTCCCTCACACCATCTATAATGCGATCCTCATCAACCCACTGAATACTATTTCGTCTTTCATCATCACGATATTTCACAAGAAAATACGCATCATGTCCTTGAAAATAATGTGGAATCGTCGCTTCTAATAAAAAGCCAAAAGAGAGCCACGCCGAAACATGCTCTCCCTTTCCTTTTATAATACATTTGGTGAAAGAATGCTTCTCTGCTAACTCTTCTATTTTTTGCACAAGACTTTCTACATTTCCTGTATAATGGTCTACCCGAATACGTTTATTAAAATAATCTAGCGCTCCTTCTACAGTATAGTGGTTCGTCTGTTCTCTAAATGATTCATAATATTTCATTTTTTCACCTCACACCAGTCTAGTAATGTACATGCAATAATTTTTGCTGCGGCAATCATTTTATCAACTTCAATGTATTCATTTGGATAGTGGGCTACCTTTGTCTCTCCTGGTCCAAATACAATAGTTGGTACATCTGCAATTTGTGTAAATAAACCGCCATCCGTTCCCCACGGAGATGCTTCTATAATTGGACTTCTTCCTTCAATTTGAGCAAAATTATCTTGAAGCGTTGTAATGAGCTCATGGTCCTCATCTAATTCACCTGGGACCCACCTTGCTCCAAACCATTCTACTTCTACTGGGTATTCTTCGAACCATGGATCTACATTCTTTAATTGCCCTATCCAATTTTCAAATTCTTCTTTTGCCGCCTCTATAGTCTCATTCGGCGCAACTCCACATCTTCCTTCTAAAATTAATGAATCGGGAACGGAACTTGGCCAGCTACCGCCTTCAATTTTCCCAACATTGATTGGGATAGGGATTGGAATTCCTTCGTATAATGGATCTGTAATTCGTTCATTTCTCTTCTCTTCTAGTTTTCTCAAATGTTCAACAACAAACATGCTCTTTTCAATTGCACTTACACCTTCATAACGTGTACCACCATGTGCTGCCTTTCCTTTCACATGTAGGCGAAACCACATTGACCCTTGTTGTTTCGGGAAAAATTTCATATTTGTCGGCTCTGGAATAATAACACCATCCGCCTTATATCCTCTTAAAATTGCCGCTAAAGTACCAGCTCCACCGCTCTCTTCTTCTATGACACTTTGAAAATAAATATCTCCTTTTAATTCAATACCTAGTTCTACAATGGCTTCCATTGCCAGCATAAGAGACACATTTCCACCTTTCATATCCGTTGTTCCACGACCATATATGCGATTTCCTACTTTTTCACCACTATACGGATGGTGTTCCCATTGATTCACGTCACCTTCCGGTACAACATCAATGTGTCCATTTAAAATCATTGATTTTCCATCGCCGCTCCCTTTTAACGTCGCAACAATATTGGGGCTATCTGAAAAGTTCGTTCTTGGAGATACAAAATAAGGATGATCTTTCATTTTTGTAAAAGAAGGCTCCCAAATATCGAGATCTAAACCTAATTCACGTAATTTTTCAATAACAATTGCTTGCGCGCCACTCTCATCTCCAGATACACTTTTTTCTTGAATTAATCGTTTTAAGAGCTTTACACTTTCTCCTTCATGACTTTCAATGTAATCACACACTTGTTTTTTTAATTGCTCCATATTTGTTAGCTCCTCTCATTCAATCACAAGTAAATTAGAACTCACATGAAAAGATGCCTCCGTATTTCGTTTTACATCTTCTACTGTATAAGGACTCATTAACTCTTGAAGTACTAAACCTTCGGAAGTGACTTCCATTACAGCCATATCCGTAATAATTAAATCCACACACCTTTTCGATGTTAATGGAAGCGTACATTCTGAAACAACTTTTGCATTTCCATACTTATCAACGTGATTCATCACAACAACGACCCGCTTTGCTTTTTGTGCTAAATCCATTGCTCCGCCAATACCAGGAACACGTTTTCCAGGCACAATCCAATTTGCTAAATCACCATTTTCACTTACTTGCAGTGAACCAAGTATTGTTACATCAAGTAACCCTTTTCGAATCATTCCAAATGCTGTACAGCTATCAAAATAACTTGCTCCTGTAATGAGTGATGTCGGTAATCCAGCCGCATTACACAAATTTTCATCTTCGCTTCCTTTACTTGGCGTTGGTCCCATTCCAACAATGCCGTTTTCGGCTTGGAACATAACATGTATATCCTCTGGCAAATGGTTAGGTACAAGAGAAGGGATACCAATCCCTAAATTAACAATCATTCCATTTTGAATCTCTTTCGCAGCCCGCCTTGCAATCTTATCTCTCATTTCTACTCCCATACCCATTGCCAGTTCACTCCTTCCGACGGCACAATATAATCTACAAAAACACCTGGAACAACAATTTCCTCAGGATCTAAACTTCCAAGTGGTACGATTTCTTCTGCCTCAACAATTGTAATATCTCCAGCCATCGCCACATGCGGATTCATATTACGAGCACTTTTATCAAACACAAGATTCCCAAACGGATCCGCCTTTTTCGCGTATACAATCGATACCTCTGCAGTTAAAGCTGTTTCCACTAAATATGTTTTTCCGTTCATTTCAACTGTTCGCTTTCCATCTTCCACAATTGTATCGACGCCGACATCGACAAGAACTCCACCAAGTCCTACACCACCGGCACGAATCCTTTCTGCCAAAGTTCCCTGAGGTGAAAACTCAATCTGTAATCGCCCTTCATTTAACTGTCTACCTGCATTTGGATTTGAACCAATATGCGAAGTAATTAATGATTTCACTCGTTCTTTCGTTACAAGACGGCCGATCCCTACATCCGGAAATCCTGTATCATTTCCGATTAAATGTAAATTTGAAATTCCTTTTTCTACAATCGCCTGTATTAATGACGGCGGAGACCCAATCCCCCCAAATCCTCCAAACATTAACGTCATATCATCATGAAACAACGAGATAATGTCTTCAATTTCTTTTAATTTTCCAAATGTATTTGTAATAGTTGTCATGCGATACTATGACCTCCTTTTTGCATCATCTCTTCCACACTTTTCGCAAAAATCTCAAGTAATTCATCTAACTCGGAATATGTAGTTGTCATCGGCGGAGCAACAAGCAACGCACTATCCTCTTTTCCTGCCTGCCCTGATACAGCTTGATATAACAGGAGTCCATTTTTCGCTGCGACTGAAATAAGTTCAGATGCCTTTGTAAACGGTTGCAATTCTACTCCAATCAGCAATCCTTTTCCGCGCACATCGGAAATAATTGTCGATTGCTGCTGAACTTTCTGCAATCCTTTTATTAAATACTCTCCTTTTTCCGCTGTTTTCTCAGGCAAATTATGTTTCTCCATATATTCAATAACCGCTAAAGCTGTCGCGGCTGACAATGGATTGGCGCTAAGCGTATGCCCACTCATAACGGAACGCGATCCTCGTAAAATCGGTTCCATCACACGGTCACTCACAACAGTCGCGGCTATCGGTGTATAACCAGCGCCTAATCCTTTTCCAAGCGTCATAATGTCTGGCTCTACGCCCCAGTGCTCCATCGCAAACCATGCACCAGTACGCCCAAGACCTGTCATAACTTCATCGGCAATAAATAAAATATCATAATGACTGCAAATATCTTTAATCACTCTATAATATTCTTTCGGTGGTACAACCGCACCACCTGCCGCCCCAATAATTGGTTCAGCTATAAAAGCCGCAATATGTTCTGCACCAATTCGCTCAATTGCCCGTTCTAGTTCCGTCGCACAAGAGAGCTGACACGTTGGATATACCTTCTGCACTGGACAACGGAAACAATACGGTGCCGGAACAGTTGGATAATCTTCTAAAATAGACACAAACCGTTGCCTACGTAGTGGATGCCCCGACATTGATAAAGCACCCATCGTAATACCGTGATAACTCATCCAGCGTGACAAAATTTTATGCTTCCCTTGAATACCGCGCTCTTGAAAATGCTGAATTGCAATTTTCATAGCCGTTTCATTCGCTTCCGTACCACTATTCACGAAAAAGCTCCAGTTCAAATCTCCTACACTTAAATCACTTAACTTCTTTGCTAACTTCTCAGCTGGCTCACTCGTAAACTGTGAGCGATACACAAAAGCAATCTCCTCTGCCTGCTTTTTAATCACTTCCGCAATCTCTGTTACGCCATGTCCGATACCTGCCGTAATCGCTCCTGACGAACCATCAAAATATTTGTTGCCATTTTGATCATACAAATACACACCTTTTCCATGCGAAATCATTGGATACGGCTGACCAACAAGTGGCTTAATTAAGTAATCGCGCATAGCGCTCCCCCATTTCTCCAATTTGTATATATATATGAAGAAAATTGACGTTTCTTTCATAAAAAAGAATCCTCTGCAAGCGCAGTGAATTTATCAAAAAACTATTATAAAATATACAAATGAGTGCTAAAAATCGAAATAAAAAGTGAAAATTCAGAAACACAACAAAAGACAAAACCCTTTACCCTCTTTAACAAGTCCTCCTCCCTCTAAAAAATAAGCCCAAAAACATACGAACTTATTATTTTCTCACGATACTATCAGCTTCCCTCAATTGCTGACATTGTGTAAACTTCGACGAAACTCCCGTCAATTTCCTTCCTATTTATTTAGTTTACCCGTCATACTTTTCAACAAAATTAGACAAATTCCTTAAAAAGAAACCCTCCTAGGATTGAGTGATCATAGGAGGGTTTCTTTCAAATGTTTATTTTTTAGAGTCTCGCCATCTGCTTGTTGCTACGGAAAAGATACTTTTATTACATTGTACTAATGTTCTGTACGAGTTCTCTTCTCTTGCCTTCTTCAATTTACATTCAAATGCTCTTTCTCCAACCGATTAAGCGCTAAGTAACAAGCCCCATACACCCCTGCATCATTATGTAATGCTGCTAACACAATATTCGTCTTTTTTTGATAGATATTCATTACCGCATGTTGGAATCTTTTTTGAATTTGCTTTAAAAATAATTCACCTTGTTCAGCGATCCCGCCCCCAATAATAATTAATTCGGGATTAAACATATGTGTAATATTCACTAATCCAGTAATGACATACTGCAAAAATTGTTCATATACATCTTTAGCTAATTGCTCTCCGCTATTTATACGTTCTATAATTTCTTCCCCTGTTATTGTGTCTATATCTATTCCTTGTAACCTGTATGCTTCTTTATATTGGCGAATCAGCGCAGAAGTCGATGCATATCGCTCGTAACATCCTTTTCCGCCGCAACTACATTTTTCTCCATTATGAACAATTGTCATATGACCAAGCTCTCCAGCTAATCCGTTTGCACCTTGGAGCATTTGACCATTTATCATAATACCGCTACCGATTCCTGTTCCAAGCGTAATTAAAACAATATGTTCTTTTCCGCTACCTGCCCCTTTCCACATTTCACCAATGCAAGCCGAACGAACATCATTTTCGACAATTGCCGTATATCCTGTTTCTCTATAAATATAATTTGCTATTTTTGTACCACTATATCCCGGAATATTAGCAGAAAATATAACTTCCCCTCGTTCATTGTCAATCAGTCCACATGACGACACCCCAACAGAATGAATCTTATAATTCTTTTCTAATTCACGTATTGTGTCACAAATACGTTGCAGAATTTCGTTTTTCTGATTGTGTGCTGGTGTTTGTATTTTTTCTTTTTCATATATTGTTCCTTGTTCATCAATCATCGCATATTTAATAAATGTTCCCCCAATATCAAAACAAGCGAAGTTTTTTCCCATCTTTCTCCCCTTCCTACTCTTATACAATTGTAATTTCGTTATAGAACTTCTCTACAATTTGAGGTTGTATATAACCTGTTGCTTGCTCTGCTGCATTCGCCATGCCACAAGCAGCAGAAAATCGAAGTGCATCCTTTACCTCATACCCTTTCTCTAGTGCATACGTTATTCCGGCAACCATTGCATCCCCTGAACCAACCGAATTGATAGAGTCTATTTCTGGTAAAATCGCCCTAAACCTCTCATCTTTCGTTATAAGTATCGCTCCTTCTTTTCCAAGTGAAAGAAGAACATACTGTACGCCGCCTCGGCATATTTTAGTTGCCGCTGCGACCATTTCTTCCTGTGATACGTGCTGTTTTTGAAGGAACTGACAAATCTCTTGCTTGTTTGGTTTAATTAAAAATGGCTTTCCTTGTATACCATGAGATAATGTTTCTCCACTTGTATCTAATATAAATTTCCTACCATTTTCAGCAGCTTTTTGCGCCAACTGTTTATAAAATGATTTTGGGATACCATTTGGTAAGCTTCCCGATGCAACAATAAACTCAAAGTTGTCTACAATTTTTTCATATTTTTTTATAAAAAGAGCTATTTCATCTTCCGAAATAGCTGGACCTGCTTCTAATACCTCTGTAGCTGAAGCGGAATTCTTTGTTACTAGTGCGACACAATTACGAGTTTCTTCTTTAATGGAAACAAACTCGTCTGTGATTAATAATTCTTTCAACTTTTCTCTTATAAAATCTCCATTTCTGCCACCGAGTAGGCCACTGCCTGTAATCTCTTCCCCTAATAAACGAAGTACTCTCGATACATTAATACCTTTGCCACCAGCTGTTTTTTCATAGTCTTTCGTGCGATGCACTTCATGTAGCTTTAATTCATCTAACTCATATCGCATATCAACAGATGGATTCAATGTAATCGTTGCAATCATAAAAATAGCTCCTTATACACGATTCAAGCTTTTGCACATCTTTATTTTATCCGCAACGACTTTTTTCATCTCCACAATAGCATCCGCAAAGTATTTTCGTGGATCATTTTCTTCTGGATGAGTTTGTAGATAATTACGTAGTGCTGTTACAAATGCGATCTTCAATTCCGTTGCGATATTCACTTTACAAATTCCTAACCGGATTGTTTCTTGCACTAAACTATCGGATAATCCAGATGCTCCATGAAGTACAAGTGGAATATCAACTTGCTTTTGAATATCTGCTAATCTTTGTAAATCTAACTTTGGTTCTCCTTTATATAAACCATGCGCTGTTCCGATTGCAACTGCTAATGAATCAATATTCGTGCGCTCTACAAATTCTTTTGCTTGATACGGATCTGTATAGATTGAGTTTTCTACTACTATATTTTCTTCTATTCCTGATAATTGACCTAATTCAGCTTCTACTGTTGCTCCATATTGTTTTGCATACAACACAACTTCCTGAACAATCTGAATATTCTCTTCAAACGAATGATGTGATGCATCAATCATAACAGAGCGAACCCCTAAATCGATACAACTTTTAATATCTTCTATATCTTCATGATGATCCAAATGTAGGCTAATTGGTACATCATATCGAGTTCTTGCTGCTTCAATCATATTCACAAGAATTTCTTTTCCCATATACTTTATCGTACCTGGTGTTGCCGCGATAATAACAGGTGATCGAAGTTCTACCGCGGTTTCAACTACCGCTTTTAAAGTTTCTAAGTTATGAATATTAAAAGCAGGAACCGCGTAGCCATGTTCTTGTGCATTTCGTAATATAAATTGAGTTGAAACAAGCATATTCTCAAACCCTTTCCATTTTCTTTTTATATTTCATTTCCCCTCTAACAACTGTTCCGATAAGCTCTAAATCGTCTGTTAATATAAGAAAATCTGCTCTTTTTCCTGGCGCGATGCTCCCAATTTCTCTGTCAACTCCAATACTTTTGGCAGGAATAAGTGATCCCATATGAACACTTTCCCATAACGATGCATTTGTCCATTTCTTGATATTCTTCACACCATCAATAAATCGAAGTGTACTCCCTGCTAAAGATCCTGTTTCTGTTCGAGCAACTCCATCTTTTACATGAACAGCAAATTCTCCTAAATGATATATGCCATCTCCTAATAATCCTGCTCGCATGCAATCACTAACTAGACAGGTTTTATCGTATCCTTTACATTTATACAAAATATTTACTGCACTTGGATGTACATGATGTCCGTCTGCGATGATTTCACTGTACACATGGTCAGTAGAAAGTGCGGCTCCAACAACGCCAGGTTCACGATGATGTAGCCCCTTCATTCCATTAAACGTATGCACAAAGATTGTCGCTCCTGCTTGAATCGCTTCCTGACACACTTCATAGTTCGCATCTGTATGACCAATTGCCACGCGAATATTATTTTTTACAGCTTGCTGTATAAAGGCGATAGCACCTTCTCTTTCTGGTGCCATTGCAATTTTTTTAACTGTTCCTTCTGATTCAGCAATCCACTCTTCTAACAACTCAATAGTTGGGTTAATAAAATATTTTGGATTTTGCGCACCTTTATAGACTTCAGTAAAACAAGGTCCTTCAAGAAAAGCTCCAATAATAGTAGCTCCTGCAACTCCCTTTCTTTTTGCATGAGCTATATTTTGTAAAGCCTTTGTAGTATTTTCTAAAGAATCAGTTAATGTTGTAGGCAAAAAACTCGTAACACCATTTTCCAATAACTTCATAGAAATATTGTTTAACGATTCATATGTACAATCCATTACATCGTGTCCCGCTAAACCATGAATATGTGTATCAACAAATCCCGGAGCAATAATACTTCCTTCAAAGTCCCTTACCACTACTCCATCTACTATTTCTTCAACATGTTTTAGAAAATAGCCATTTACAATATGTAAATATCCACTTTCACGTACCCCATCTTCGAGTAGATACATTGATGCTTTGACATAATAATTCATACATTTCTATTCCTTTCCTTTATAAGGATGTACGGTAACACCTTGAACGACACGATTTACACTTCCGCTCGGACAAGGATTATCTGGAGTAATTCCCAATGCAATAGATTTATATAACGCTAAAATTTGACCATATAATATATAAATAAACGTAATATATATATCATCCCTCAAATCGTTTCCGTCATTGCATAAAAATATATTGCAATACTGCCTTACTTCCTGGCTATCTTGATGCCCAATGACAATAATATCGTTTCTATCTTTCTCATGATAAATTTCTCTTAATAAATCAAGATCATACTTTTTTGTATACTCATCATTAGATAAAAACAATACAACAGCTGTGTCTTCATCTAAAATTGATTTTGGTCCGTGTCTAAACCCAAGCGGTGTGTCAAACATAACGGGAATACGCCCAGCAGTTAACTCTAAAAATTTTAGTGCAGCCTCCCTAGAAAGACCTTCGAATACGCCTGATCCTAAAAATACAATTTTACGAAATTCTTTTTCTGCAATTTGCTTAATTTCCTGTTCTTGCTTTTCGATTACCTTCTTTCCTAGCTGAACAATATCTGTAATGCTAGATTGTAAGAGTGGGATTTCGTTATAGTTACATAATAAGAGTGCCGTTAACATCATAGAGGTAAAACTTCCAGTCATCGCAAACCCTCGATCATTTGCCTCCTTTGGCATATACATTACGAATGCATTCTCTTTATGTTGAAATTGTTTCGCTAAATTTCCGTCTTCATTACAAGTTAAAATAATATGGTAAACGGAATGAATCATTTGTTCTGCTAGCTCCACTGCCGCTACACTTTCTGGACTATTACCAGAGCGAGCAAACGATACTAAAATTGTCGGGATATTTGGTTGTAAATAATAATAAGGACTTGAAACAATATTTGTTGTTGGAATACTTTCAATATGCATTTTCTTTACATCTACTATTCTTTTTATATATGGAACGATTGTATCTCCAACAAAAGCTGATGTCCCAGCCCCAGTAAAAATAACTCGTACTTGCTCATGCCTTCTTGAAATATGGGAAAAGAAAGCTGTAATTTCATGATGATTACTTTGAACAATCGAATATACTTGTTCCCAAAGATCTGGCTGCTGTGCAATTTCTTTCGCGGTAAAACACGCTCCATATGTTTCTCTTATTTCTTCATTTGCATGTAATAACATGTGCAAACCCCCTTAACATAATTTTATATCTTATCACGTCATCATTACCAGTTGAATTACAATAAGTATAATGATACTTATTGTAATTCAACTGTGTAAGTAAATTTATCCCCTCTAGCAATGGTCTCTGTGTATTCCATTATATTTGCTTTTGCATATGCGATTCGCTCTAGCAATAAAGATGGTTCATTCGCTTGAATTTGCAACCATTTTGCATGATCTTCATTTGCTGCAATTGCTTTAAAATTTTCAACTGCTCGCGTAATATGCACTTGATATTTTGTACGAAAAATTTCGTACATCGGCGTCTCTTCTAACTCTTCTTTCGTTAAATATGGGAAGAATTTCACCGGAATATACGATGTTTCAAATAACATCGGCTCTTGATCAGCCAACCTTAACCTTGTAATTTGATACACCTCTTCTTCAAAATCAAGGTTCATAATTTTCGCTATTTTCTTATCACAATTCATAATAGTAAAGGATACGACTTTTGATGATGGCACTTTCCCAAACTTTTTCATTTCTTCTGTGAAACTATAAAAGCGAACGAGGCTTTGATTAAAGACACGCGGTGAAACAAAACTCCCTTTACCATGTTTTTTATAAATATATCCTTCTTTTTCCAATTCTTGCATCGTCTGTCTTACCGTTGTTCTACTTACATCATGAATTGCACATAACTCACGCTCTGACGGAAGCTTATCATGTTCTTGTAGTTTTCCAGTCTCAATTAGGTCTACAATAATATCCATCAGTTGATAATATAATGGTGTTCGATTATCTTTTACAATCATGTTTTACTCCCTCATCCATAAAGTTGTTATAACCAGTTTACGGCTATTATAACGAATGGAAATAGGAATTACTACCACTTTCTCCTATCGAAAAGCAAAGCGATATCCCCGTATCCGAAAATTCCCACACCTTTATCTCACTTGTCTCATCGTCTCTTGCAATTCTGCTACATATTGTTGTAAAGAGATTGTTTCACCTGAAATTCTCGATTGTTCAGCAGCAAAAGCAATTAAATGACTATTCGCCGAAATCATTGCAGATGTTAAACTTTCTGTCGTATTACTTTTTACTTTCTCAATGAAGTCCGTCATAATCGCATTGTCTGCTCCCATATGTCCACCATCTATTGTTTCTGGATAAATCGTTTCAACTTCACCTGAAAAATATTTAATCTTTAGTTCATTTAAAACATCATGCCCATGAATCTCACCGTTTGTTCCCATGATTTTAAACGTACGGCAGCATTCTTTCGTAAATGCAGACATCGTAAAAGCAACTGTTACATCATTATCAAACAACAAATTGACAACTTGATGATCTACAACATCATTGTCACAATGGTACACGCATCGGCCATAAGGTCCGGTTTTTAAAGCCTCTAATCTCTTCTCAATGCTAGTATCAATCGACACTACATTGGCTGGCCATTCATCTCTTTCATGTAAATACCACTTTAAAGCAGAGTATTCACAGCTTCCCTCAACTTCACAACCATCTGTACAACGTAATGTCGAACCTTTTGGTGCATGTTCGGATTTAAAATGAGTTAAGCTTCCAAAAGATGAAATCTTTGTACACTCCTCACCAACAAGCCATTGTAATATATCCATATCGTGACAACATTTCTGTAAAATCATTGAGCTCGATTCAGACTTATTCCGCCAGTTCCCTCGCACGAAGCTATGTGCTTGATGCCAATGACCGACATTTTCATTCCATTGAATTGAAACAATATCCCCTATTTTCTTTTGATCAACAATCTCTTTTAAAGCCCGGTAAAATGGTGCATATCGTAATACATGACATACCGTTAATAATGCATTATGCTTTGTTGCAGCCTCTGCAATTTCCAATGTTTCTATCGGACTTGGAGACATTGGTTTTTCTAATAAAATTTTATACCCCTTCTCAATTGCTCGCATAACAGGCTTATAATGAAAGCGATCAGGTGAACAAATAAGCAGCGCTTCGCAAAATTTCTCTTTATCCAATAACTCTTCCCATGTTCCAAACTGCATATGTTCTGCAATACTGTGCATTTGAGAAAACTTTCTTCTTTTCCCCTCATCTATTTCTGCAACAGCAACAAAGTTTATCTCTTCTGGATGTTCTAACGCGTAAGATGCATAAGCGTACATCCCACGGCTTCCTGCCCCAATTAAAGCTGCGGTAATCATAAGTATCCTCTCCTATTCTCTTATTCTTATTTTCCACCTGTAATTGTAATTCCTTCAATAAATTGTTTTTGTAAAAACATAAATAGTAACAACATCGGTAAAATTGCTAAAAATGATCCTGCCATTAATACTGGATAGTTTGTTGCATATTGTCCTTGTAGGGAAGATAACCCAACTGATAATGTCATCATATCTGGTGAATTATTTACAATCATTGGCCACATAAGCTCATTCCAAGACCAAAGTGTTGTAAAGATTCCAAGCGCAATTAAACCTGGTTTGGCAAGCGGCAGCATAACATGCCAATAAATTTGAAAATGGTTGCAACCATCTAGCCTTGCCGCTTCTTCTAGTTCCTTTGGAATCCCCATAAAAAACTGACGTAATAAAAAGGTCCCAAATGCACTAAACAACCCCGGCACAATTACCGCTTGTAATGTATTCAACCACTCTAGTTTTACCATAATTAAATATTGTGGGAGTAAAAACACTTGAGCTGGAACCATTAAAACAGAAAGAGTTAACAAAAATAGGATGTTTCTCCCCGGAAATTGTATTCTAGCAAACGCATAGGCCGCTAATGAACACAAGAACAATTGACCAACTGTTCTAACGACTGTAACGATTAATGTATTCATCATAAATTTAAAGAATGGTAGTAAAGTAAATATTTCTGTATAGTTACTCCACATAAATTGAGACGGGATAATAGCCGGTGGAACTTGAACAGATTCTGCGTATGTTTTTAAAGAAGTTAATATCATCCAAATAAACGGGCCAATTGTTAATAAAGCACCTATAATAAGAAGCGCATGAATGATAATCGTATTCTTATTAACTGCACCTATTCTTTTATTCATCATAATGCACCCACTTTTTCTGTAATATCATTTGAATGGCTGTAATGATTAATATAATGATTAATAATACAACTGCTATGGCTGCAGAATATCCTTTTTCATTTAAGATAAAAGCATTTTGATAAAATAAATACACTACAGATTGTGTGTTCTCAATTACATTACTTGTTCTACCAATCATCATAAAGATGAGATCGAATACTTGAAATGCACCAATTAAAGACATAATCGTTACAAAGAAGATAACTGGTGACAAAAGTGGCAATGTAATCTTAAAGAAAATCGTAATCGGTTTTGCTCCGTCCATAATCGCTGCTTCATAGTATGTTTTAGGGATATTTTGAAGTCCTGATAAAAAGATCACCATGTTATATCCAATTCCACCCCAAATCGCAACGATAATAATAGAATATAAAGCAATGTTAGGATCAGTAAGCCAATTCGGACCATCAATTCCAAACCATGATAATATGTAATTTAGCAATCCGTAATCAGAATTATAGAGCCATTTCCATACCATTGCGATTGCAGCAGGCATCGTAATAACAGGTAAAAAATATAATGTTCTATAAAAAGACTTCCCTTTAATATTTTGATTTAACAGTACCGCTAATATAATAGATAAGAATATACCGATTGGAACAGTAAGTATGATATAAATAAATGTATTTTGGAACGCCTTTCCTAGATCTTGATCAGTAAACATCTTTTTATAGTTTTCTAATCCAATCCATTCATAACTACCAAACGCATCCCATGCCGTAAAACTAAAATAAATGTTTTGTAAAATGGGCCACATATAAAAGATGAACAGGCCTAACATAGTTGGAGCAATCATGGCATATGCCCATATATAATCGAGTCTCTTTTTCTTTTTATAATTCTTTTGTATTTGTGTAACTTTTTGTTCTTCTACCTTGATTGATAAATCCTCCATCTCTTCACTCCTCCCTTAATGTTTGATTTGAGATAAGGAGAGAATACCTCTCCTTATCTTTTATTTTTTAGAAAGGATTTCATTTGCTTTCTCTGTTAATTCTTTTGTCGCGTCTTCAACGCTCACTTCTCCTCCCCATACTCGTTTTAAAGTTTTTGTTTCTTGTTCCCACAGTGCCCCAGTATTCTTCACACTTGGTAGTGGATACGAATAGTCAACTCCAGTGATATATGCCTGCAAATTCAAGTTCGGAGCAGATTTCACCCACGCTTCTTGTGTTCCGTTAAAAGCAGGAATAACTGTCCCCGTTTCTGCAAACACATCTGCTGCTTCTTTAGAACCTAAGTACTTTACAAACTCCCAAGCTGCATCTGGATATTTTGTTTTTGCTGAAATTACATTTGCTAAACCATGAATTGTTACCGCTCGCTCTTTCCCTTTTGGCATAACCGCAACATTTAAATCCGGATTTTTCTTATACTCTGGCACCATCCAAGGACCATCATAAATCATCGCCACTTTACCAGATAAGAATAAATCAGAAGCAGCTGTCTCTGTCATTTGAGCAAACGTTGGTGATAACCCTTCTTTAATAAAGCTAATATTATAATTAAATGCCTCAATTGCTTCTGGCTTATTAAATCCAACTGTTTTTTTATCTTTCGAAAGAACATATCCTTTATTTTGATAAATAAGATCGTAATATCCACCTTGATTTCCCATTGCTGCGGCAAATCCCCAAACACCTTTTTCCTTATGATTTAGTTTTTTTGCTGCTTCTTTCATCTTTTCCCAATCCCATGAATCGTCCGGATACGCTACTCCAGCTTCATCAAATAACTTTTTGTTGTACCAAAGTGCAGTTGTATCAAAATCTTTCGGAATACCATACGTTTTCTTATCTACTGTATATAAATCAATTAAAGATTTCGGATAATTATCTAGTTTATACTTATCCTTTTTCGCTCTATCATCTAAAGGCAACAGCACTTTCCCAGAAGCATATTTCACAATATTTGGTCCATTCATCCAAAATACATCTGGCAATGCATTTCCCGTTGCTGCAGTTTCAAGCTTCTGAAAATATTGTCCATACGATGTTAATTCAATTTTCACTTTAATATTTGGATGTTTTTCATTAAATTGTTGAACTACTTTTTCTACTGCTGGTAGTTGTTTCTTATCCCAAAGTGCATACCGTAACTCTACTTTTTCTCCCTTAGATGATGTACTTGCCTTTTCGCCACCATTAGAACATCCTACTACTGCAAATAGCAACGCTGACAACAAGAAGATCAGCCACTTTTTCATCCCATTTCCCCCTCTATAGTAAAAAATTCCATTAATGTTTTTCTTACACACTAATGGTTAGTAAAACTAACAAACTGGATTTTCCAAAAAGATGTTTATGTAAAACCAAGTAACGTTTCCTCCGCACAAATAAAGCGTTTCCAATTAAATGTTTTGATTTAGAAGAAACATTTTTTTCTTTCTATCACTTAGGTATAATGATGTCATTACCAGTTTACTCAACAAACTATCATTGATATATTTGTTATAGAAACATCGAATTCAATCATGATATGATGTTGTCATTACCAGTTGTTATGAAGTATACCATTACAACTTTTTCTTCTGCAACACTTTTCTGAATTTTTGATAAATTTTTATTTATATCTTAACAATATGCTTCTATTTATGGCAAAATGAAAACTATGAACGAAATCATCTACAAGAGACAGTTTACTTTTATAACATAGATTCTTTCTATACAGATTTAATAGATATTGACTATGAATAAGAATACAGAACGCCTTCCATCAAGTTTTAGTTTACACTCATGAATAAATAGCGGAGGATGAAGCCTAACTGATAAAAAGACAAGGAGTGTTCCTATGATTCAACAATTAAAAATATATTATGGGAAAGATATAAAGATTAATGAAGTCGTGTTGTCTGAAGATTATAGCTGGTTTTTAGTTGAAGGAAATAAAGTAGGGATTCGAAAATCTCGCTTACATCAAAGGGAACGTCAATTACTTTCATCCATCTTAACACCCATTCATACCGATACATTTTATGAAACGGAAAAAGAAAAATTATGGTATGAAGCATTATATAAAAATAAAAATATTTCTATCGTATCGATTCGTTTTTTACACTTCTTCACAACACAACCGATAGTTGAGCGAGAAGAATTTCAAGACGCTTTACAGTCTATGTTTCCTTTCACCACTACAACAATATGGGAAACTTCACAAACCGGCGTCCTCATTTTAGAAGAAAATATATCAGAATATATATTGCAAGCAGCTCTTGATACATTAGAAACAGATTTTTTTATATCTCTATCCTTTTTTATTGGAAGACACTATACGCAAACAAATGAACTTGCGCATCTGTATCAGTGGGAGCGAAATTTGTTCTCTTTTCTTTCCCCCTATTTATCAAAAAAAATTACATATATTGAGCAACTACTCCCTTATCAATTCATGATCTCATTGCCGAAAGAAGAAAGAGAAAAGTACACGAATCAATTATTAGCACACATTTCAAATGACAAAGAATTAATAAATAGTGTGAAAGTATTCTTCCAATGCAATTTAAATGTATCACTTGCAGCGAAACAATTATATTTACACCGCAATACCTTGCAGTATCGCATTGATAAATTCATTGAAAAAACGGGAATTAATATAAAGACATTTGAAGGTGCTGTAGCAGTTTATATGGCGTTTCTTTCTTTGGATATCTCGTAAACTTGCATAAAAACTTCTCACTTTTTTTGTGCAACCTGCCAATTTACCTACCTTATTAAAAAACTTATAATTCAATTAATTTTAAAAAAGGAGTGAGTAACTTTGGCAGAGCTTGTGTTAGATCATATTTTCAAAGTGTATGACAATAAAACGACTGCTGTTTCTGATTTTAATTTACATATTCAAGATAAAGAATTCATCGTATTTGTTGGTCCTTCTGGTTGCGGAAAATCAACGACTCTACGTATGATTGCAGGTCTAGAAGATATTTCTGATGGCTCATTTTATATTGATGGAGAACTTATGAACGATGTCGCTCCAAAAGATCGCGACATTGCGATGGTATTCCAAAATTACGCACTATACCCGCATATGTCTGTTTATGATAATATGGCGTTCGGCTTAAAACTACGGAAACTTCCAAAAGATGAAATTAATCGTCGTGTAACCGAGGCGGCAAAGATTTTAGGATTAGAAGATTATTTAAAACGGAAACCAAAGGCATTGTCAGGAGGGCAACGTCAACGTGTCGCACTTGGACGCGCTATCGTTCGTGATGCAAAAGTGTTTTTAATGGACGAGCCACTCTCTAATTTAGATGCGAAACTACGTGTAAGCATGCGTTCTGAAATTTCTAAACTTCATCATCGTTTAAATACGACCACTATATATGTAACACATGACCAAACAGAAGCAATGACCATGGCATCACGCCTCGTTGTTATGAAAGATGGGCTTATCCAGCAAGTTGGCACTCCAAAAGAAGTATATGATGCTCCTGAAAACATTTTTGTTGGCGGATTTATCGGTTCTCCAGCGATGAATTTCTTTACTGGAACATTAAAAGATAACTATATTCATATCGAAAATATTCGTTTTAAAGTGCCTGATGGACAATTAAAAGTATTGCAGAAACAAGGTTATAACGGAAAAGATATTATACTCGGTATTCGCCCTGAAGACATTCATGATGAACCAATTGTTCTTCAATCTTCTCCTGAATCAACTGTCGAAATTACAGTAGAAGTTGCTGAATTATTAGGTGCTGAAACGATGATTCATGGAAGACTTGCACATCAAAGTTTTGTTGCACGAATCAACGCTCGTTCAGAAATTAAAGCTACCGATAAACTTCCATTAGCTTTCAGTTTAATGAAAGCACATTTTTTCGATATCGACACAGAACAACGTATACGTAATGAATAGACATACTTGATTAAAGTGTAAACTATTTTTCTTCCTGCCCCTTCTTCACTATTCACCTAAGAAAGGTCAGGAAGATTCTTTTTAATATTTTATTTTTTTACTAGTAGTATACATTGCTGACGCTCCTCTTATTTTCCCATTTCCCTTAACATTTTCTAGCTATTCCTTCTTTATCTTGCTACTTTCAGAGTCCCCCAAAAACTGATTCAAGTTTCATTTTATAAATACACTTGATTTTTTAAACGCTCGGTAGATGCCATCTTATGTAATCTTGCACATGCTTCTATTCAATAGAATTATGAATTTTTAAATGCATAATTAACAATTAATTGTACAAATTGTAGATTACCTTTACCATTATTAGTTTATCTATTGTACCTTCTTCATTTGTGTAGTTATGTTAAAATATCGCACCGCACATCCTTGTGTTCAAGCAGATATTTGGAATACGAATTTACCTAAAAAAGAAAGAACCGATTAAAAATAATTAACCAGTTCAGCATGACGCTCTTTATTCGTTATTAACGGACGCAACTTGCCCCGATAATAATGAGTAGAATAAACAATACAACTAACAATGCAAATCCAGAACCTGTGCCGCATCCTCCGCCGCCATAGCCACCATAACCATATCCACAACTACCAGGATATCCATATCCCCACATGATTTGTTCCACTCCCTCCATTACTTAAAAATTAATTTTCCTTAATAAATTATGTAGGACAACTACGACTTTGTATGTGTGTTTGCCTATAAATCAAAAAATCCCTAGTTCTCAGTTAGAGATTTTTATTTGCGTAAAAATTCTAACATCACATACATCATCTGTTCGCATTTTCATATTTCAAAGCATTTTTGTTGCATAAGCTCTTTTCTAAGATGCATATAGTTATAGTGATGAAAAAGGAGGAATTTACATGGCACAATCTGAAATTGAAAAATATGGACAAGAAACAGCCCTGTATGAACAGCTTGCTCGTTACTATCAATATACAAATCCCAAAAAATATATGGAATCATATATCAAATATCATAGTGCGATTACGAAACTTGTACATGCATATGAAAAACGCGCTTCTCAAGAAGCAACACTACCATCCTATATTAGAATATTTCACGCATCCCCTCAAACACCAGCTGTTGATTTTTTAGTGAATGGGCAGAAGGTAATTAAAAATATTTCATTTAAACAATATAGCCCTTATTTGTCCTTATCTCAAGGACAGTACCGAGTTGATGTCGTTCCTGTTGGCAATGAAACACCTATTTTCTCAGCACTTGTTCCGATGATGGGCAACCGCTCTTATACACTTGCAGCAGTCGGTACAAATGCACACATACAATTACAACCAATGCTTGATACTACTCCTTTACAATCGGGTCAAGCAAAAATAAGATTTGCACACTTTTCACCTGATACCCCTGCCGTTTACGTATCAATAAAAGGCGGTGATTATTTATTTGAAAATGTTTTATTTAAACAAATAACAGATTATTTGCAGGTGAGCCCTGGAACCGCTGATATTGAAATTTCTCTTGCTGATACAAAAAAAGTGCTTGTAACCATTCCTAACGTAAAAGTAGAGCCAAATACAATTTACACATTTGCATTAGTAGGTTATTCTAATCAATCTCCCAAAGTAGAAGCTGTGATTCTGACAAATTAAAAAGTCTATACCATTCTCTCTTGGTATAGACTTTTTCTCTTTATTTTTGAAATGAAATATGAAATTCTGTCCATTCTGAATTAGAGCGACACATAATCGATCCATTATGCTTTTCAACAATTTGTTTACATACAAACAAACCGATACCCGTTCCTAATTTCTTTGTCGTGACAAATGGTTCAAAAATCGTTTCAATACTTTCTACTGGAATCATTGGCCCATTATTTTTAATAACAATATGAATCCTCTCTTCATCTTCACATGCATCGATGATAATTTTACGATCTTCTTTTATCACTTCGAGAGCATCGATTGAGTTCATTAAAATATTTAAGAAAACTTGCCTTACTTCACTACGGTATCCTACAAATGGAATAGGGTACGGTAAGTTTTTTTCAATTGAAACATTTGAATTAACTAGACTAGGATATAAGAAATGAATAATATCATGAAACAAATCATTTAGCCAAAATTGTTCAGATTCATTCCACATTTCTTTCTTTGAAACAAGTAAAAATTGCGAAATACGAAAGTTTAATTGATCCAATTCATGTGAAATGATATCTAAATATGATAAATTGGGATGATCTAATTTCAATAATTTCACAAACCCCATAATTGAGGTTAATGGATTTCGAAACTCGTGAACAAAACTAGCTGACATTTGTCCTAAAATCGTCAATCTTTCTTTATGCGTTTCATTTATATATTGCTGTTTTTCCTCTAAATTTCTCGATATAATTTCCGAGTATTTTAAAACCGTATAATAAATTAGTTTGTCAAAACAAGTATGTATTTTTGTCATAATTGGTTTTAATTCCCGAGCCCTGACATCTAATTCGCACATTGCTTCAAATAGTTCATTTCTTCCTACATTCGCGTTATAGACGAAATCTCCAATATTAGCATCTGCCCCTGCACGCTCAATTGCAATTTTTTCACATAACGGCTGTAGCTGAGCTATATCCTTATCTTCCATAATAAGTTCAATAATTAACTCTAATAAATCCTCTCCATTTCGGACTACTTCTTGCTTAAATGGATCTTTCTCGGAAATTATCATTTTGTTTTTCCAGTTCTCTACGAATTGGTGCCTATTGTTTTTCAAGTGCGAACAAAATACTTCTTTAATATCCTTATCGATTGGAAAAACCCCCATTCCCTCCATTTCCATGCGACGTATACCCTATATATTTTGAATATTAACACAAAAAATAAGTTTCGTTAAGAGATTGTTGTCACATTTTGTTAATTTCTGTTGATAAAGTTAATTTAAATATGATATTAAGACTTTTTTGCATCCTTTTCATTTCTTGCGTACAATAAGATATGAAAGGTGTGAAAAATATGGTAAATAAAAATGTGGAAGATTATCTCCAAGAAGGCATTCATGGCCAAAAGCAAAACAAACCAGAAGAACGCAATATGTACTTAAGCACATTGCGTGAGCGTGTAGAAGTCGCTTTAACAATCGGTCAAGTGATGCAAAGCAATGTTTACACAGAAGTAGCTAATAGTATGCGCTCTTCTCAATTATTACAACTATATGTAAACGGCAGCATCGCTTACCCACATTTATCAAAATACATTAAATTGGCAAATGAAAAAAATGTACCTTTTACAATCGTTCAAAATAAAGGTACACATACACCAATCGGTTTAGTTCTTGCGCATAGTACAGCGGTAGATAAAGAACAAATCTATGTTGAAGATGCTATTTTTAAACAAGAGATGAAATAATCCCCTATGAATAAAAGGTACACTTGCCTAAATAGCAAATGTACCTTTTATTTATATTTATTTTTTAATACAGATTCGTTTCATCCCTGGCGTTTCTTCAATCGCATATTTAATTCCTTCACGACCTGTCCCGCTCTTTTTTACTCCACCATACGGCATATGATCCGCTTGGAATGTTGAAATGTCATTAATCATGACGCCTCCTACTTCTAGCTCATCAATTGCACGTATTGCTTTCGTTAAATCATTTGTAAATACTCCAGCCCGCAAGCTATACCGTGAGTTATTTACCATTTCTAATGCTTCTTCAAACTTCACCTAGTTAAAGGGCTGACTTGTTTTTATTGTAGTATGCCTCCTTTCATACAAAAACATTTTACACCTATTAAAAAAACTCTGCTATATGCAGAGTTTACGAGCTTATTTGTTCTTGTAATGCTACTCGGTTTTCGGTTTCTGAAATTAAAATGGGAACTGCTCGTTTTGTCACTTCTATCTGTTTGATATAGTGACCATCCAACTCTTTCACACAAAAATTATAATCTTCAATTTCAACAATGTCACCTTCTACAATTTCTAGATGCTTCGTTAAAATCCATCCACCAATTGTATCAATGTCATCATCATCAATCGATAAACCTAATAATGCGTTCACTTCACTAACAAGCACTTTTCCTTCTAAAATTGTTTTCGTTTCACTAATATGTTGAATTTCTGGTTTTTCATCTATATCAAATTCGTCTTGAATATCACCAACAATTTCTTCTAATATATCTTCGACCGTTACAAGACCCGATGTTCCACCATATTCATCAATTAATATAGCAATATGTGTGCGCTCTCGTTGCATTTTTAAAAATAAATCATGAATTGCAATCGATTCAATGACAAGTATAATAGGGCGCGTATACTGCTCTACCTTTTCTTTACTAAAAACACCATGTTTCACAAAATCTGTGAAAATA
This sequence comes from Bacillus pfraonensis, assembly GCF_050768835.1. Taxonomy (NCBI): domain Bacteria; kingdom Bacillati; phylum Bacillota; class Bacilli; order Caryophanales; family Bacillaceae; genus Bacillus; species Bacillus pfraonensis. Next base: position 141,055 of record NZ_JAHCDO010000001.1, read on the forward strand.
TCTTTAAAGTTTACAAAACCAATCACATGGTCTTTATCTCCATCTACAACTGGATACCTTGTATATTTCTCATCGGACATTTTTTGCAACGCTTCTTTAACAGACGTACCTTTATCTAAAATATGCATTTCTGTCCGTGGTACCATAATTTCTTTTGCAATACGATCGTCAAATTCAAAGATTTTATTTACATATTTAAATTCAGATTGATTAATCTCACCGTTTTTATAACTTTCTGACATTAACAAGCGTAATTCTTCTTCCGAATGGACTTCTTCGTGTTCTTTTTCAGTTTCTAAACCAAATATTCTGGCTACATATCGGGCTGAGCCATTTAAAAGCCATATAAACGGAAAAGTAATTCGATAAAAGAGAATAAGCGGTTTCGCAACCAGTAAACTCACTTGTTCTGCTTTTTGAATTGCCAATGTTTTAGGTGCCAATTCTCCCACAACAACATGGAAAAAAGTAATGAACATAAACACGAGAGTCACAGCTAAAATATCAGCAACCTGGGGAGGCACTTCCCATCTTGCAAAAAGCGAGTCAAACATATGCTTTATCGCTGGTTTTCCTAACCACCCAAGTCCAAGAGCTGTAGCTGTAATCCCCAATTGACAAGCAGATAAATACTCGTCTAAGTTTGTAATGACTGTTTTCACGGAAGCTGCACGTTTATTTCCTTCTGCAATCAAAGAATCGATGCGCGAACTTCTTACTTTCACAATTGCAAATTCAGCTGCAACGAAAAATGCAGTTAAGGCAATCAAAACAATCACCATACTTATACTATATATGTCCAAATACGTTTTCCTTACTTACCCTGTAAGCAAGGAAGCCACCTCCTACTAAATTTATTCAAACGAAAAAACTCTTCTTATCATCTTACAAGTTTCTACATTCGCTATCACCTTTTTATATACTATATGCACACATAAAAAAGATAATTATATTTATGATAATCTAATTATCTTCTTTCCGTCAAACAGGAATCATTACAAAAAATAGACATTTTTCTCTCTTTTTTGAAATATTTATATGCTACAAAACTAATTCTCGTGAAAAAACACTTTCTTTGCCGATTCCTCACTTCTTTTGTCATCCATGCAGGGAAGAGACTTCCTACATCGAAATCATTCAACAGGATATATATAGGAGGGATTTACCTTGGAATATAAAACACCCGTTATTGCGAAGAAGTTAGGTGTTAGCCCAAAGGCAGTGGTTCGGATTGCACAACAATTGAATCTCAATATAGAAAAAAACAAATACGGTCATTTCATTTTCACTCAAGACGACTTAGATAAAATGTTAGAATATCATCGTTCTCAAATCGAACAAACTTCACCACTAGCTACAGAATCATCAATTGATTTCGAAAAATTTGTTACACAATTAAATACCATTACACACCGTTTAAATCATATAGAAGAAAAAATGCAAGATAAAGCGGATGACGTCGTCAATTATCAATTGCTACAACATCGCAGAGAAATGGAAGAAATGATGAATAGAATTCAAAAATTAGAGGCTGCTCTTGAAAAAAAAGAACCACTTTACATCACACCTGATATCAAAACTGATATCGCACCAACTTATGAACGAAAAGAAAAACCGAAACGTCGCAAAATGATTTTCAGTATATTTGGATTTTAGTTCTTTTTTAAACGTTGATTCGCGCATGATAATTGACTCCCCCCTAGTCACATATCATGCGCTTTTTTATGTAATCCGATTGAGGTGACAAACGAAAAAACTTCCGCTAATGGAAGTTTTACTGTATAACAAAAAGGATGTCTCATTAAGACATCCTTTTTGTTACGATAACATCATGTCCATATCTTCTGCTGCAGTTGTAATAAGTTTTAAACCAAATGTTTCTTGTAATACATTAAGCACACCAGGTGAAATAAATTCAGGTGCCTTTGGACCGATACGAATATCTTGAATTCCAAGACTAAATAGTCCAAGTAAAATTGCCACCGCTTTTTGTTCAAACCAAGATAAAACAATACTAACTGGTAATTCATTCACTTCACATTGAAAAGCATCAGCTAAAGCCGCTGCTATTTTTATTGTAGAGATAGAATTATTACATTGCCCTAGATCAATGTAACGTGGGATTTCCGTACCTGGTACCACACCATAATCCACATCATTAAAACGGAATTTCCCGCACGAAGTTGTTAATATAACCGTTTCTTGTGGAAGTGACGTTGCTAATTCACGATAATACTCGCCGCCTTTACCTGGAGCATCACAACCTGCGATGACAAAAAAGCGCTTAATTTTCCCTTCTCTTACCGCCTGGATGATTTCTGGTGCTAATGATAATACTGTATTGTGATGAAAACCTGTTACGAGCTGTTCATCCGACTCCATATGTACTGCAGGAAGCTCTAATGCTTTTTTAATCAATGGTGCAAAATTATCATTTTCAATTTTCTGTACACCTTCAAGTCCGGCAATATCATATGAAAAGAAGCGATCAGAGTACGATCCTTTAATTGGCATAACACAGTTCGTTGTAGCTAATATTGCGCCGGTAAATTTTTCAAAGAGACGTCGCTGGTCATACCATGCTTTACCAATGTTTCCTTTTAAATGTTTATATTTTTTCAACTGTGGATATCCATGTGCTGGTAGCATTTCTGAATGCGTATAAATATTAATTCCTTTTCCTTCTGTTTGCTTTAATAATTCCTCTAATGCAAATAAATTATGACCCGTAACAACAATTGCCTTACCTTCTACTCGATTTTGTGTAATTTGAACAGGTTCTGGAACACCAAAATGATTCGTATGTGCCTCATCTAACAACTCCATCACTCTTAAAGCTGATTTTCCAACTTTCATAGCCATATCAATATGTTCTTGTTCATTAAAGTTAGAATTCGTTAATGTCATATATAACGCTTCATGAGTTGTAGCATCTACAAATGGATCTGTATGCCCTAGCTGCGCAGCGTGAGTACGATAAGCAGCAATTCCTTTTAATCCAAATACAATCGTATCTTGTAAACTTGCAATTGTTTCATTTTTCCCGCAAACACCGATTATTTTACATCCACCTGTTGGCGTTTGTTCACATTGATAGCAAAACATATCCCCCACCCTTTCCTAATCAATCATTACAACTAAAGCGTAATATACATGAAGAGAAAAGGATGTGATATCAATCACAATAATTTATAAGAATTTGTGACACTTCACCTTGTTAACATAATATTTTTACTGTTTTCTTTTATTAATGCTTGGGCATGAGCATTCCCTTGAATAACATCTCGAAATTCTTTTAAAGAATACAAATGCGTTAATCCTTTCCGAGCATGAATCCGAACAGGTACCCCTTGCAATGTATCATGAAAAGGAAACGGATCATCGATTGGCTCAATTGGAAAACCAAGTGTAAGTAAATACATATACATTCTTTTTGTAACAACAGCAATATACCACTCAGCTTTCGTTTCTAAAGCGTGTATAAATAAAATAGCTGTTAACCTTTTGAAATGTCCTCTCCCGCGCGACGTTTTCACAATACTTAACTTTCCTATTTCATAAACATTTTTTAACCCTTTCACCAATTCATTTTCAGAAAACGGATAGAAAAACTCAGAATTAGAATGTTCAGGTGTCGTATATCGAATACACTCTACTGTACCGATAGCATGCCCACCTTCTATTAATAAAAATCGTGATGGATTTAAATTACGTTCTACAAACATTAACTCTCTCTCTTCACAAAAATCTCCCCACAGTTGCTCGAACCAAAAATGTTCTTCCTTTGTTTGAACACGCTGGAACATATTTTCCCGCCTTTCCCATCACCGTTCTACATTTTGATAACGCTTTCATCATATATCATATAAGAACAAATCTCCGCATGCAACTAAAAATATTTACTAAATTAATATATTCTATAAAACAAAGCAATCTCCTATTCAAGTTTTAGATTCATGTGAAATTTTTACAATACTTAAAAATACTTTACATTCATCAAAATTGTATGAAACACTAGACTGTCTTTACTCATAAAGTGTATGTCTAACTATTCATATAAAGTACACCAATTCAAAAATACTATCATTTTCCTTACTGCAAAATTTAATTTACCTACACAAAAAGAAACCCTTTCCACAGAGGAGGATTTCTTTTTATGTTCCAATATTTTTTAACCACTTCTCAAAAATTTGCACAAGGCCGTGTTTTCCAGCTAATTTCTCTTCTCCTTGCTTCGTTTTATATGGATATAATTGCAAAAAGACTCCGCAACCAGCTTCTATTTTCTTCCCATGCATATGACTGCCTGGGTATACGCAAATCACTTCATGGATTGCCCTTCGATGAAAAATACGTTTTCCATCTTGTTCTTCCACATATTTAATGGACCAATATTTGTACATTTGCTCTGTTGCTTTTGTATTACCTACAGGCTGAAAAATATTAAACATCGGACTATATTTCACTTCAATAATAATAGACGATTGGTACTCATAACGTTCTCCTTGCTTCACATAACAATCTAGACGAATGTCTGGCTTTTTCGTATCTTCTCCATTATAAAAATGACTACCTTTACTAAGTGCAATAAGCGGATGCGTTTCAATAAGATCATTAAACGCTACATGGATTTGGATGTTTTCACGATTTAAAACAATTGTTGTGCCGTCTTGCAAACCATCCAAATAAAAATAGGTTTGAATTTGTTCACGCAGTGGAATTTCATCTTTAAATGCTAACTGTTGCAATAGAGAAATAATGATGAAAAATGCATAATACTCATACACTAAAAACGTGGGTTTATAAACAAATAATAAAGCTGGAGATTGTTGATTATAACGTGGTAGAAACTCTAAATGATATAATAGTTGCCTGTGTGTAACAGGTAAAGCATGCATAGTTATATTTGTTTTTTCAGAAACGCCTCTCCAGAATGGAGAATTCAACAAATTTTGAAAGTACAGTACAGCTTGATGTACAATATGATTTAAAATTTTATACTCTTGTATTTTCACGGACGCTTTCCGTAAGTCTGCCTCTTTCAGCAAATGAATATTCCGATATTTTTGCTTCTCCCTGTCTGTTACAGATCCGTTTCTTTCAATGGTTTTCATAATTGTTTTCACAGATTGATATTCCTCTTTTTTTGTATGCGTTGCTCGTTCTAATATTTCAATTGTCTTTTGTAAGAATGTCTGCGCTTCAAGCAAATATTGATAAAACTGTTTCGTTGTAAATTTCAGAAAAGCATTCTCCAAACTATTTATTTGTTCTATAAATCTACGGTTATAATGCTTAGCATAAGGCTTTTTCTCGCTCATTATCACACTTTTCATCGTCGCTTTTCGTTCCCTTATTTCCCACTCATACCTATCTATATACCTAGTGCTCTCTTCAACTTTTTTATAAAGCTGTTTTATTTTTTTCATTTTTTGTGGCAGCATTCGAAGTAGTATTAAATAAGAAGAGTCTTCAATATCAATTAGTGTTGAGAATGTCTTTTTATAATAACCGCGGTCTAGCATAATTTCATTCAAAATGGACTTCACATAATTTTGAATCGTTTCGAATTGATCATCAACAAAATTTTTAGGGACAATTTGAAACGCTCCATAATATACGTCTTCTTCCACTTGCACCTCAAAATGATACAAACCGCAGCGCCAGGGATAAAAAAAATCTGTTTTTCCATGTTCATATAATAATACTTTTTGTTTTTTTTCATGCAATTCATATTGCCATTCTTTCTTGTCTTTTTGCCCTTCATACACTTTATTCCATATAAAAGTGACACGAACCGGCTTTTGGCAATGTAACATCAAGCGTAATGCTTTTAATTCTTGCACTTTATAAACACAATGCGCTATTGTTGTTGTGCGTTTACAAAGACGATTCAAAAATACAAAGTCTCCCTTCCCTTCCGTTCCAATAATTAATTTTAATACAAACGGGAGCTTATCTTTTGTGTCTACAATTTCCGTCGCATGTTCCTCCTCATTTGGCATACCCATACAACTCCAATTCACGCCGTTTTTGTCTTATATAAGCTAGAGAATGTTCAAATGCCGAGACACAATTCGCAAGTGGCGATTGTAATAATGCTACCAGCGATAGACCTTTCTTTTCATCTTCACGAAGAAGTGGACCAATTGTCATTTCCGTACCACGTAATTTTGTTAAAACACGTTGTTTTACTTGCAAATCAAAGCCTTCTTCTCGGCTAATCATATAAGATTGATTATCTTTTTGGGGGATATTTTGCAAATAAGTTGCAATCGCAGCAGCACATCGAAAAGAAACACCTTTCGATGCGTCATGTGATGATATTAAGCCATGTAATTTGTCTAGTAGTTCTAATTCCTCTTCAGAAAACACATCAATTATCTCTTTATTTCGTAACCAATTCATACGAAATTCTCCTGTTGTAACTTGCAGTGGCGGGATTTGTATCCCTTGATTTTGCTGCATATTGATTTCACAGAATGGAATTTTTTGAAGTGTAATGAGGTTTGCTCGATCTAATAAGCGATCCGATAATTCTTTCGTTGTTTCATCAAAATTCACAGTTCCGATAAAAATAATATTTTCACCAATTTCGATTTTTGATGGAACTATATTTTCGATCTCATTTCCTTCCTCATATAAAGAAAGGATACGATTTTTCTTTTCTAATTGAAGAATAGATAAGAATGGTGTAAACCAATGTTCAATATGTGACATATTCATTTCATCAAATACAATCATATAAAGTTGATTTGGATTTTCATATGCTTTTAATAATGTTCGAACTAACTTCGTTTCACTCTCGATATATGTTCCATTTGGATGCAGATAGCCTAGTATATCGTGTGGTTCTTGATAAGATGGAGAAATTGGAATCCATAATAATTCTTCTCCATACGTTAATCCTAATGCTTCGGCATACGCCTGCACAAAGCTTGATTTTCCGATTCCTGGGATACCAGCAAGAATTGTTAACAGATTTGTTTTTACGCTAATATGAAAATTAAAAATATCCGTTGCATCTAAATACAATCCTTTATTATTGATTACATCCTGTACATATTGTATAAATGTAGATTCACGTTCATTCCATTCTGGTTCTTCTTTTTGCATTTTTATGTCTACTACTTCCACTCTTTTTCCTTCTTCTGTGATTTTCTTTAAAAGCTGATCATACATATTTTCTCGTACAAAATACAAATGATCATCCGCTTTCACTTCTATATACTTGTTCCAATTATCAACCTCGATATATTTACATTCCTTTTTTTGTTCGCAATATGCAATTGAACTAATGGATGCTTTTAATGATAAATTTCCATATAATCTCCCCTCATACCATAATAGTTCAGGCACTTCGAAATCTTGTGGAAATTTAGGAATAAGGAAAGATAAATATCCATTACCTAGTTTTCGTTCTAAAGATTCTCTTTTTTTATATCCTACTAATCTGGGCGACGGAATGATCTTATATCCATCCGCGATTTCTCGTTGTTCTGTACATATTAATTCAACGTACAAGTTCCCTCTTTCATAATAAAGGCGAAATAGTACCAATTGTCTTTCTAACTTTTTTTTCTTCAAGTCCGCAAAGATTCTCTCATTTTTTTTGTTTGCATATAGCCCTTCAAATAAATATGTTTCGCCTTCAAATTGCGATTTCAAGATTGAAGGGATTTGTGAAAGACATTGTACAGAAAAAGTACCTTTTTTGTCTTCCTCACCTTCAACAAACTTCCCAAGAAACCTCATGTGATACATCCGCTTTATAAAACTGGAGTGGAGAGCTTTATGTAACTTCAATACGAATCACCTTCTTTTTTTCATGCTGTTCTTATTGTATGAACTATAAAAGAAAACTAGAAACAAAAAACCTGACGTACTACGTCAGGTTCAAAAAGTAAAACTTATATTAATGAGAAGGAAAAGCCTTTTTCTCCTGCATAATCGCATTGTTAGCAATTTTCATTTTAGCAAGTACATATCGTAGTTTATCCTCAGCATTTTCATCTTTATTATGCTGCAGACTTGCTAAAGTCTCCACAGAACCAGCCAAATTTTCAATTGCTCCACGTAATTCGGGATGATGATTAAAAAACGATTCTTGCACTAATACTTTTCGCAAATCACTTGCCAATTCCATAATTCTTAATAATTGTTCTTTTTCTTTCATTCTCATCCCTCCTAAACATCTTATATATTAGATATTCTGTGAATAAAATAAAATTCCTTGTATGTAAAGAAAAAAAGTCCTTCAGAAGGACTTTTTACATTTTTATAGTACCTGTTACAAGCATATAAAGTGATACTGCTGCTGCAATCACAATTACACCCATAACATATCTCTCCATGCCAGAAAAACAGCGATTTCCTTTTTCCTTTCGAGCAAACATATAAACAACAAGTCCAATCCCATATACGATTGAGACAAGTAATAAGTTTTTTAAGCCTGCTGCATAAATCAACCATACAGAATATAATGAAGCAATTAAAGCGAGTATTCCATTTTTTAGTCTCGCACGTTTTAGTTCCTTCGTTACGACTAATTTCAACTGATAAAGTGCTGATAATAAATACGGAAGTAAAATAGATGTAGACGCGATAAAATACATCATTTGATACGTTGATTCCGAGAATAAAACGATTATAAACAACGTTTGTGCGACACCATTGGAAATCCATAATGCAACATGTGGCGTCTGTTTTTTATTTGTCTTCGTAAAAACTTTCGGGAATACACCATCTTTCCCGGCCACGTGAGAAATTTCAGAAACGAGTAAGAACCATCCAATTAATGTCCCGACAAGGGAAGCAACCAATCCAATATTAATTGCAAATGCACCCCAAGGTCCCACAACATGTTCTAATACATGTCCCATTGATGGCGTTTCTAACATAGAGAGTTCTTGCCTTGTCATAGCCCCCATTGAAAGGACTGAGATTAAAATATAGATCGACATAACTAAAATTAATCCAACAACCGTTGCTTTCCCAACATCACGACTATTTTTTGCTCTACCCGATAATACGACTGCTCCTTCCACACCAATAAATACCCAAAGTGTAACAAGCATCGTATTCTTCACTTGACCAAGGACAGAAGAAATAGAAACGGTTCCCTCTCCCCAAAAATCATGTGTAAATGTATCCCAGCGAAACGCTGTAACCATAACTACAATAAATAATAAAATCGGAACTAATTTTCCAATTGTTGCAACAAAGTTCATAATAGATGCTTCACGAATTCCGATTAAAATAAGGAAGTGAAGAGTCCATAATAAAAGAGATGCACCAACGATGGATGCAACGTTGTTTCCTCCCTTAAAAATAGGGAAAAAATATCCCAGTGTACTAAACAATAACATGATCGTAGCTACGTTTCCTAAAATTCCTGCAAGCCAGTATCCCCATGCACTGTTAAAACCGACATATTCACCAAATCCTGCGCGTGCATAACTATAAATTCCGCCTTCAAGCTCTGGCTTTTGTCTTGCTAATGTTTGGTATACAAGCGCAAGGGGAATCATTCCCATTGCTGTAATACACCATCCAATTATCGTTGCGCCACTATTTGCGCCTACTGCTAAATCATGCGGTAAACTAAAAACACCACCGCCAACCATTGTTCCTACTACTAGTGCGATTAATGGAAAAAATCCTAATTTCTTTTCTATCGGTACCACCCCATCTGTCATTCTAGGTGTTATGTTTATCCGTTCAACTATTAAAGTCACCTTTTCTCTAATAGACGTTTCTATTATATTTTTTCAGGAAAACATTACTTATTCTAAAAGAAAATGAACAAAAAGGGAATACTTTTTTGAAAAAATGTATAAGTATGCACAAAAAAACCGTTCATTTTATTATGAACGGTCAATTATCAGTCATTAATTTGTATATTTTTTGTAAATATTAATGAATCAATCTCTCTTTTTCCAAAAATTCCCTCGCTACTTTTTCTGCACTTTTACCATTTACATTAACTTCATAATTCATTTTTCTCATGTCTTCATCTGATATTTTCCCAGCAAGTTTATTTAATGTTTTTTCAAGTTCAGGATATTTATCAAGTGTTCCTTCTCTTAATAAAGGAGCTCCTTGGTAAGGCGGGAATAACCCTTTATCATCTTCTAGTACTTGTAGTCCATATTGTTCAAGTTCACTGTCAGTAGAATAAGCATCAATAACAGTAACCTCCCCTGATTCGATTGCACCATATCGTAACTTCGGCTCCATTGTCGTTACGTTTGCAATCTGGAAATTATACAATTTTTGCATCCCTTTATATCCATCTTCCCGATCTGCAAATTCTAACGTAAATCCAGCTTTTACATTTGCTGCAATATTTCGTAAATCTGAGATTGTTTTCACATTATACTGCTCTGCAACGTTCTTTGGCATTGCAAGTGCATATGTATTATTATATTCCATCGGCTTTAGCATCACCATATGATATTTCTTTTCCATCCCCTGGCGTGCTTGTTCATATACTTCTTGACGATTTGTACTTTTTGGATTTTCTTTTACAAAAGTAGATAAAGCAGTCCCTGAAAATTCAGGATATATATCAATTTCTCCTGATTTTAAAGCTTCAAAAACAAACGCTGTTTTTCCAAGTCCTGGTTTCAATTCTACATCTAAATCAGTATCTTGCTCGATTAGCTGCTTATACATTTGAATTAAAATTTCTGGTTCAGATCCAAGCTTTCCAGCAATCACAATATCTTTCTTTTGTGTATTCCAAAGAAATGGTGCCGCTATAACTACAGCGATGATACATATTGCCAATATAATTCGCTTAGGTGAATGTCTAGTGCTTTCAAACATCCGAAGTACTCCATCAAAGAATAAAGCTAACAATGCGGCTGGTACAGCTCCTAACACGATAAGAGCATGGTCATTTCGATCTATACCGAGTAAAATAAGCTTTCCAAGTCCTCCAGCTCCTATTAAAGCAGCTAATGTAGCTGTTCCGACAATTAAAACCATTGCTGTACGAATTCCAGCCATTATGATTGGCAACGCCAGCGGCAGTTCTACTCTCCATAATCTTCTAAAGCTATTCATTCCCATCGCTCTTGCTGCTTCAATAAGAGATGCATCTAACTTACGAATGCCCGTATATGTATTTCGTAAAATGGGTAATAGCGCATATACAACTAGCGCAATAATTGCTGGAACCTTTCCAATGCCAACGAGCGGGATTAAAAGCCCTAGTAAAGCCAATGAAGGAATTGTTTGCATAATAGCAGAGGTGCCTATAATAAACTCAGCAATTCTCTCTCTTCTCGTTAACCAAATACCAAGCGGGACGGCAATCATCACCGCAAAGAATAAAGAAATAAGTGAAATTTGTAAGTGCTCAATTAGCGCACGAAGTAATTCTAATTTTCGTTCTTGAAACGTTTGTAATAATATGGACACGATTTACCCCCTCTCCTTCATTTGTCCAGCCAAATACGTCACAATATGACGGCTTGTTAATGTCCCCACGTATTGTCCGTCTCTTTCAATCGGGATAGCCTCTTCTGCTTCCAAACGAATCAACGCTTCTTGTAGTGAATCATGTAGGGATAGAGGTAAAATATTATTGTCTACTTGTCCATCACTCGCCAGAGGCAATACATCTTCAATACTCTTCCCTTCGTACCAAGGGCGAACACGATTTCCAATAAATTCTTCCACAAAATCATTTACTGGGTTATGTATGATTCCTTCCGGTGTATCTAATTGAACGATTTTTCCTTTTCTCATCACACAAATACGATCACCAAGTGTTAACGCTTCTTGCATATCATGTGTCACAAACACAATCGTTTTTTGAATTTTTTTCTGTAATTTTACAATATCCTTTTGCAACTGTTCTCTGCTTAATGGGTCTAGCGCGCTAAATGGTTCATCCATCAGAACGATTTTAGGGTTGGCAGCCAGTGCTCGTACAACTCCCACACGCTGCTTTTGTCCACCAGATAATTCATCAGGCATACGATCTCGATATACATCTGGGTCTAAACCAACCATATCAAGTAACTCATCCACACGCTCCCGAACTTTTTCTTTACTCCATTTCCTCATTTCAGGTACAATCGCAATATTTTCAGCAATTGTCATATGCGGAAACAATGCGATTTGTTGTAGAACGTACCCAATATCCCAACGTAGTTCATGGATATTGTAACCTTGAATGTCTTTGCCATCGATAGAGATTGAACCTTCTGTCGTTTCAATTAAACGATTAATCATTTTCATCGTCGTTGTTTTTCCACAACCACTCGGACCGATAAGAACAAAAAGTTCTCCTTTTTTAATCTCTAAATGTAATGAATCTACTGCTTTCGTACCATCTTCATATGCTTTTGACACATGATTAAATTGAATCACAAATACAACTCCCTTATTGTTGTTTCTTTCATTCTGATAGAATCTTGCTTTCTTTTCAAATAATACGCTTTTTCTTCACAAAAAAGAGCCCTTACTTGAGCTCTAATGATCGAATAATGTTGTTTTAATAATTGCTGCATATTCACGTATATATGCTTTCTTCTTTGAGCGCCTTGGCGTTGGTGCTGCGAGTGATTCCATTTTCATTCCTAAACGCTTAGCAATAATTTTTGTTCGGTATAGATGATATGTATTACTTACAATTACCGCGTGCGTTACATCGTATAAATCCATGCTAAACTTTAAATTTTCATAGGTACTTGTCGAACGATCCTCAATGAAAATACGCTCCTCTTCAATCCCATGTTGTATTAAATAATTTCGCATACTGTGTGCTTCAGGAATATCTTCATCTTCCCCTTGCCCTCCAGAAACAATTACTTTTACTTCTGGATGAGAATTTAAATACATTAAGGCTACATCTAAACGATTTTGAAGAGATAAGGAAGGTTTATCCCCAAATAGTTTTGCACCTAAAATGATTACATATGGAGCGTTATCACTTACTTTTTCATAAGCAACTTTTTTCATTCGATATGTCATATACATCATACATAGTGGTGGAAATAACAAGATAACAAGTAATATCCATTTGTTCATATATAAGCTTACACTCCCTTTCTTTATATTATATAAAAAAAGAAAGGGAGACAGAAGTATTTTTTAGTGACTGCGTTGTCCTGCGTTTTGAGCATTACGCCCCTTTTTAGAAGATGTATGGCACTGCGTTTGATTTCCTTTATGTTTCGCTGATCCTAATGCTTTCGTTTTTCCCATTTTGTTTCACATCCTCTTTTATATGATTCCCTTTTAACTTTTGCATTTTTGCCCCCGCCATACGATGGATTTACTGGAAGTTTCCCCTCTTTTTTGCATCTTATAAAAAACACTATGTTATCCTTATACTTATAATTGTATCATCGCAAACTCTTCGTTACATAAATACAGTAAGTAATAAAGAGTCTACACCTTCTATTGCACATATGAGTATAATTTTGATCTTTTTCCTTAAAGTATAACTAAGGGAAAAAAGCCGTTTAGTAAGTTGCCTCAATCTAATTGGTTCTCGGGAATGAAAGCCAAACTAATATACTATTTTTAAGACATACTTGAGGTTTTGTGACTTTCGTTCAAACTCTGTATTATAATTATGTATATAATGAAACTTATACCTAAAAAGGGGCGATTCTATTATGTACAAACTCAAAACGACTGAAACCAACAATAGTGTAATCGAGTTTATTGAAAGTGTTGACAGCCTAAAAAAACGAGAAAACGCATACCAATTATTAGATATATTTACTGAAACAACAGGCTATCCAGCAAAGATGTGGGGCCCAAGCATTATTGGATTTGGTACATACCATTATAAATATGCATCTGGTCATGAAGGAGATGCACCATTAGTAGGCTTTTCACCCCGAAAAGCTAAAATTAGTTTATATTTTGCAACTGGCGACCCTGAGCGAGAAGAACTATTAAAAGACTTTGGAAAACACACATCTGGAAAAGCCTGTATATACATTAATAAAGTAGCAGACATTGATATCGATGTTCTAAAAGCGCTAATTAAACAATCTATCAGTTTTTTGAAAAAAACGTATCCAAACCACTAATATGTGCATAGCAATCAAATGAAGTAAGCAACAGGTGTTTTGAACACATGTCAAAATACCTGTTTTTAGAATATTCCCTTTTAAATATATGTCATGATTCTCTAACTATTTATTAAAATCACATCCAGTAATAACAACTCAAAAAATACCACTTAAATAGAAAGTGGTAAGTTCAACTTTTTAGGAATATCAGCTTTAAAGCGCGGAGTATGTTGTATAGAAAAAGAATATCCTTCTTGAACAAACGATATTTCATTATTATGAAAATGGAATATCACATCGTTTTGTCTTAGATGTTTCTGAACCATTTGAATGAAGTTAAAACTCGACGTCCCAAATGAAATATGCATTTTCGGCGGCAAAGCTTTCATTGCAATTGGAATCCAAGGTCTTCCCTTCCAGCTTGCAACAACATGAGCTGTTCCACCAACTACAAAGTTAAAAATTTCACCATCTTCAAATGTTTTCATGCTTAAATTAGATTTTAGCCACTCTCTAAATATAGGTACACTTTCGACTGGGCACCCTACTTCTCTTACATACAAAATGTTCAACGGTGTGCATGGAATTAAAACCTCCTCAATAATATAATTATGTGCAATAATTTCAAGAAGATTTCCATCTCCATCACGGAAATATAGATTTAACCGCCCGTCCTCTTCATCAATTTCATGACCATCTTCCCACTTTATAATAAGCAAACCTGATTCTTGAACCCACTTTGCAGTTTCGTAAAACTTTGAAAATGGTACTTGAAAAGCAACATGAGCAGGTGAAATCGGTTCATATACTTCTTCAAAAAATAATGTAACATGTGGAGTTAATTGAAAGCTTATTTGTTTATCCGTTTTTAATAAAACTGGGATACCAAGACATTTTGCATACACTTGTTCTACCCCTTGGATCGATACTGTTTGTAATTTCAGCTCTGAAAAATGTGTAATCATCCTTATTCACCACCTTGTTTTCAAACAATATAATATTTCTAACCAATCATTTGTTTACATTACGCTTGTGTGAACCGAAATTAATGGAATCGTTTTCATATTTATCCAAGAGCCAATGGATTATAGACCACTAGCCCTTAAAAGTTCATTATTCGGATTCACAGCACACTAGATGCTTATCACTCAACACCTAATTGTTTCTTCACTTCTTTATACACGCCCATATATGCTTTTAATTCTTTGAAAAGATCATGAATTAATGGTTTTGCATCCTCACTAAGCTCGCCATCTTGTACATATAAACCGTCTAATACAACTTGTTTTGGAATTGCATTCGCATATACACCTCGTGCGACAATACGCATACTATTAAGCGCGTTTATACCGCCTTTTCCGCCGCCTGCAACTGCCAAAAGAGCAACTGGTTTATGGACAAATTCACTGCTGCTTAAGAAATCTAATGCGTTTTTAAGCGCACCACTCATCGCATTATGATACTCAGGTGTGCAAAGCACAACACCGTCAGCTTCTTTCACTAATGTTTTTAATTTCGTTACCGCTTCTAATTCACGTTGTGATTCTTCACCGTTATATAAAGGCAATTGCTCTGTTGCTAAATCATATAACTCCCCTTCAAATTGCT
Source organism: Bacillus pfraonensis (assembly GCF_050768835.1). Lineage (NCBI taxonomy): Bacteria > Bacillati > Bacillota > Bacilli > Caryophanales > Bacillaceae > Bacillus > Bacillus pfraonensis. Next base: position 156,705 of record NZ_JAHCDO010000001.1, read on the forward strand.
CTGCAATATATTTTGCAATGACACGTGTTCTACCAAATTTTCGTGGTGTTCCGTTAATTACGACTAATTTCATTTTTTTCTCCCCCTTTATTTTAAGTTCTACTTCTATACTATCAGAAAATTCTACACAAAACACAGTAAAAAGAGGGAAAAACTTTGAGAAAATAGTATGAAACGTAGAAAAGGAACTCATACTTTTGGATGAGTTCCTTTTCTATCAATTAATCATTTTTTACAACAGCGTGTCCGCCAAATTGATTTCGCAGTGCTGAAACAACTTTCCCATGGAACGTATCATCTTCTTGAGAGCGATAACGCATAAATAATGCCATTGCAATAACTGGTGCAGATGCTTGTAATTCTAATGCTGTCTCTACTGTCCATTTCCCTTCACCTGAAGAGTTCATTACTCCTTTAATTCCAGCTAATTTCGGATCATCAGCAAATGCCTTTTCAGTTAAATCCATTAACCAACCGCGAATAACCGATCCGTTCGCCCATACTTTTGCGACATCTTCATAATTGAAGTTGAAATCGCTCTTTTCTAGTACTTCAAAGCCTTCCGCAATTGCTTGCATCATTCCATATTCAATGCCGTTATGAACCATTTTTAGGAAATGCCCACTTCCAACTTGACCAGCGTAGGAATAGCCATTTTCCACTGCTAAATCTTTAAATAAAGGTTCTAATCGATCAAAAATTTCTTTTTCGCCACCAATCATTAAACAAGCTCCATAACGAGCACCTTCTACCCCACCTGATGTACCGATATCTACATAATGAAGTCCAAAGCTTTTTGCTTCCTCAGCTCGGCGTAATGTATCCTTATAGAAAGAATTTCCACCTTCAATTACAATATCTCCTTCTTCTAATAATGGATATACATCACGTAATACTGAATCAACAATTTCCCCAGCTGGTACCATAACCCAAATCGTACGTGGAGCTTCAAGTTCTGCTACCATCTCTTTTAATGTATGACGAGCAGTAATACCAAGCTGTCCTGCTTTTTCAACAAGCTCATTATTTACATCATTTACAACCACTTCATGACCATCTTCATGCAAATGTTCTGCTAATGGAAAGCCCATCTTTCCTAATCCAATTAATCCTAGTTTCATAGTAATCAAACTCCTATTCTATACAATGAGATTTAATAAAGTTATAAGTCCTAGAGCAACAACAGATAAAATTGTTTCCATTGCTGTCCATGTTAATAGCGTTTCTTTTACAGTCATTCCAAAATATTCTTTAATCATCCAAAATCCAGAATCATTCACATGTGATAAAATGAGTGATCCGGCTCCTGTTGCAAGTGCTAACAATTCCACATTTACTCCTGGAATGCTTGCTGCAATCGGTGCTACAATACCCGCAGCTGTCATCATCGAAACCGTTGCAGAACCAGTTGCAATTCGAATAAGTGCCGCAATTCCCCAGCCTAATAGTATCGGAGAAATGTGTGATTCTTTGGCCATATCCGCAATTGTGTTACCAATTCCTGAGTCTAATAACACTTTATTGAATGCTCCGCCCGCCCCAATAACTAACAGTATGTTTGCGATCGGTCCTAAACAATCATTTGTAAATTGTAGTACCTTATCTTTTGAAAATCCTTTTGCATAACCGAGACTAAAGAACGAATAAATCGTCGCAATTAATAATGCAACTATAGGATCTCCAATAAAATGTAATACCTGTGCTAGTTGACTCGTTTTTTCTAATGCAATTTCCGCTACTGATGCTCCAAGCATAAGCAATACAGGAAGTAAAATCGTAAATAAGGTGTTGCCAAAGCCGGGAAGTTCTTTCTTCGTATCTCGCTCGTTAAGCTGTTCAGCTACATCTAATGGTACCTTTTTATGTATACGAGCACCAATCCATTTTCCATAAATCGGGCCTGAAATAATTGCTGTTGGAAGTCCGACAATTAACGCATATAAAATTGTTTTTCCTACATCAGCTTTGAAAATACCAACCGCTGCCATTGCTGCTGGGTGCGGAGGAACTAATCCGTGTACAACAGAAAGTCCTGCTACAAGTGGAATACCAATTGTGATAAGAGAAACCCCTGTTTCTAACGCAATTGTAAACACAAGTGGAATTAACAATACAAATCCTACTTGGAAAAACACCGGAATTCCTACTAAAAATGCTACAAACATCATTGCCCAGTGTACACGTTTCGTCCCAAAACGCTCTATTAATGTATTCGCGATCCTTTCAGCACCGCCAGACTCTGCCATCATTTTCCCAAGCATTGTTCCTAGCGCTAAAACAATTGCTAAAAATCCTAACGTATTACCAAGACCTAGTTTAATAGAATCGATAATCCCTGGATCTTTTGGTGAAGTAGCAATCAAGGGCATCCCCATTGCTAGCCCAACTCCGATTGCTGTTAAAATTAAAGCGACAAATGGATGCCATTTTACTACTGTGATAAGTAAAAGTAGTATGACAACAGCCGCTAGTACGATCCCAACTTCCATTTCTCCCAATCCCCCTATTGTTTACGTTGGAAAGCAGCTATACAATCGAATTCTTCTTTCAAACGATCGTAAAGTCGTTCATACATGTAAAACATTTCTAAATATAAAGCCGTATTTTCTTTATTCGGCACATGATGATGGACAATTTCAATCCACTCTTTTACTTCTTCAAGTGAATCAATTTTCCCAATCGCATATAAAGCAAGTGCTGCAGCCCCAAGTGCAGATGCTTCATGACTTTCTGGAACAAGCAATTCTTTCCCCATCATATCGGACAACATTTGTCTCCAAAACGCTGATTTCGCAAATCCGCCTGAAACACGAATTTCAGAAAGAGGTCCCGTTAAATCTCGAATTGCAAGTGCGACTGAATATACACTCATGCAAACTCCTTCCATCACAGCGCGAATAAAATGCTCTCGTTTATGCTGAAGATTAATACCAAAGAATGTGCCGCGTGCATTGGCATTCCAATATGGAGCGCGTTCGCCAGATAAGAATGGTAAAAATAGTAAGCCTGCAGCTCCAGCTGGTACCCGTTCCGCATACTGAATTAATAAATCATACGGATCAATTCCGAGTTTTTTCGCTACCTCTTGTTCGGGACTACCAAATTCATCACGTAACCATCTTAGTAAAATCCCGCCATTATTAGTAGGACCACCAATTACCCAATGCTCGTCTGTCAACGCATAACAAAACGTTCTACCTTTTTCATCAGTATTAATATTCGATGAAATCGTTCGAACCGCACCGCTTGTCCCAATCGTTATCGCTGCTTCACCAGGTGATATCGCACCAACACCGACATTCGCAAGAACACCATCACTTGCCCCAATAACAATTGGAGTCTTTTCATGTATACCCATTTTCTGAGCTAACTCTGGCTTCATTCCCGATAAAATATGAGTTGTCGGTACAGGTTCTGATAACTGTTCATGTGATAGTTGTAACATCTTTAACACATCTAAATCCCAGCCTAATGTTTCTAAATTAAATAGCCCTGTAGCTGAAGCAATCGAATAATCAACAACATAACGTGAGAATAATTGATAGATCAAATACTCTTTAATGGAAATAAATTTATATGCACTTGCGTATAACTCCGGTTCCTCTTCTTTCATCCACAATAATTTAGGTAGTGGTGACATTGGATGGATCGGTGTGCCTGTTCGTCTATAAATTTCGTGTCCATTCATATGTTTTAATAATTTTTCAGCCTGCTCCGTACTCCTATTATCTGCCCAAATAATAGAGCGAGTGAGCGGAGCACCCTTTTCATCAACTGCAATTAATGCATGCATCGCAGTGCTAATACCGATTGAAGTAATATCTTCCGGATGTACGTTACCTTTTTCGATGGCAGCGCTTACAGATTTATACACGGCAGAACATATTACATCAGGATCTTGTTCAGCCCACCCTACACTTGGTTGGATAATTGGGTAATTAATCGCATGCTTGGCAACGACTTTCCCTTTTTCAGTAAACACAACCGCTTTTGTACTTGTGGTACCGATATCAATCCCGATTACTCTCCCCCTTGTTTCCATACTGAATCTTCCCTTCATTTCTAGCAAAATATAATATAGTAAACCGTTTACATGAATTAGTATATAAAATATTTTTTCTTAAATCAAGTTTTAAAAAGAAAATTTTTTTCATCATTTTCACTTTTCCTACCCCCAATGTTTTTTTGTAAGAATCTTCCCGCCCTCTTATAGCCAAATAATGTGAACATATTGAATCATTATTTCATTTAGAACATATTTCTTAAATGAAAATCATTTTGGCATTCTACTACTAACCCTTGTCATTCCAATAATAGTAAATTATAATATAACTGTGCATAGTGTATATGGTGTGTATTTACTACTATAACAATTTATGATAATGAGGTTGTTGAATGAAAATTATTTTAAGCAATACAGTAGATCAGCCTTTATACCAGCAAATAAAAGATCAAATTAAAACTTCCATTTTCAGCAATGAGTTAAAAGAAGGTGAACAACTTCCTTCAATCCGCTCATTAGCCAATGATTTACATGTAAGTGTCTTAACTACAAAAAGAGTCTATGCAGAGCTAGAAGCAGAAGGTTTTATCGTAACCAGAGTTGGCAAAGGCTCTTATGTAGCACCTGCAAACTTAGAAATGCTGCTGGAATCCAAACGCTATATGGTGGAAGTCAAACTAGCTGAAGTTTGTCAAATGGCTCGAAGTTTAGGAATTTCGACAGATGATCTTCATTCCATGCTGGATTTAATTTTTGAGGAGGAAACAGAGAAATGAGCGCTGTGTTAGAAGTCAATAATTTAAGTAAATCTTACGACAGTTTTTCATTAAAAAATGTGACATTCTCACTAAACAAAGATTGTATTACCGGTTTTGTTGGTACGAATGGTTCTGGGAAAACTACTACTATCAAAGCTATTCTCGGTCTTGCTTTGAAAGATTCTGGAACAATTCACTTTTTAGGAAAAGATATAGATAAAAATGAAAGAAAGTCAAAAAACAAAATTGGCATCGTGTTAGATGAGGGATACTTCTATGAAGAATTAACGTTGAAAGAAATGAAGAACGTGATTGCTCCAAGCTATACTGAATGGGATGAATCCATTTTTTTATCGTACATAGAACAGTTCAATTTAAAATTGGATCAAAAAATTGCTACCTTATCAAAGGGTATGCGTATGAAATATGCAGTTGCATTGGCACTTTCCCACCATGCAGATTTATTGATTATGGATGAGCCAACAAGCGGTCTAGATCCATTGGTACGAAATGAATTGATGAATATTCTCCTCGATTTTATGAAAGAACCTGGAAAAAGCGTCTTTTTTTCTACCCATATCACCTCAGATTTAGATAAAATTGCTGATACGATCATCTTAATTGATAATGGTAAAATCTTATTAAATGAAGAAAAAGATTATTTACTGGATACACATGCACTTGTAAAAGGAGACAATCAATTTATTAATAAGCAAACACAAAAACTCTTTTTAAGTTTGCATCAGTCGAGATATGGTTTTGAAGGGATTACACATCAAAAAGAAAATATACGCCAACTCATACCTGACGCAATAATGGAAAGACCAACAATAGAGGATATTATGCTCGCTTACATCGGAGGTGACATACATTGCTAATTAACCTCGTAAAAAAAGATTTAATATTAGTCAAAAAATCCTTATTTATTTTACTTATTTTTGCTGCAATCGCACCGCTTTATATTTCTTCGCAAATAAATTTTAACGATGGTGGCCTTGTCAGCTTTCTTTTAACAGCAATTTTAGTTGAGTACATTTTATTTGGTACAGTATCTAGATACGAAGATGCACATAAAGGGGCCACTTATCTTTGTGCGACTCCTTATACACGAAATGCATTTGTAAAAGCAAAATACCTCTTTATTTTCGTTATTTTTATTTGTGTCACCATTATTCGTATTCTAGTATCTATTATTATTCCAATAAATATAGAAAACTTAAGCCTCCATACACTTGGAATAACTTTTTTAATAATTTGTATACTATTTGGAGTCCTAATTCCTGCACAATTCAAGTTTGGTTATGAAAAAACAAAACTTATTTCGTTTTTTATTACTTTTTTAATCCCTTTTGTTACGCCAACTATTATAAAAAGTATTCAATCAAATCCAGTTCAGTTTACAATTTCATTTCCACAAATGATTCAAGACTGGATGCCTTATGTTATTTCTATTATCATTGGTTTCACTTCAATGATTTTTTCACTAAAGATATATGCAAAAAAAGATTTATAATTAAGAGAACGCTAGGAAATTTCCATAACATAATAACACCTCCTAGCGTTATCCTTTTAAATTCTTGTTTTTATTTGATTTCTATGAAAGACTTTCAAAATCAATTCTCTATCCGGAACTTGCAATCGCTCATAAGAGGCTAAAAATTGCGAGTTATCATAGGTAGCCTCTTTCAAACTAATTTCTATCGAATGATACGTAATATCTACAATTGCATATGGCGCAGCGGGTTTGTCGTTACATCCTAGTGAACCAGGATTCAAATACTTTTTTCCATGATTACCTTCGAAATATTGTATGGGGTGATGATGCCCAAAGCAAATTAGCTTCTCTTTTCGATCATGAAATAATTTTTCTAAATTGTTCAAACTCGGATCGACAATAGAATGAAAAGGATCTTTACTGATATGCTTCTTTATTTTACTATTTTCAATGTAATAGTGCGTAAATAAAACTGGATGCCCTTCTATATTTCTGTCAATTATTCGAGGTAATTGTTCCAACTTATGTATAAAGGATTGGTCCATCCTTTCTGCAATCCATCTATGATGTTCTTTCACATGCGAATGACTTTCCGGGTATTCTTCCTCTTTTATTAAAGCTAAAACGACCTCATCATGATTCCCAGTAATCATTGAAATATCTTTCCTTGCAAATAACAGTTCCAGCACTTCATTTGTATCTGGTCCAATCCCAATCATATCCCCTAAACAAAAAATATATTCAATCTCTTTTTCTCTATCAATTTCTTCTAGAACTGCATATAAGCCGGTGCACTGCCGTGAATATCTGTAATGATTGCAACTTTCGTATTTTCCATCTCTCCAACTAGCATTGACAAAAATAAAAACAGTGCATAGCTACACTGCTTTTACATTCGCTTCATTGAAATTGTTTCACGTATACTTTGTAAATTTCGCAACGTTTCTTCTTGTCGTTGTAATGATAGACCCACATATAACGTATCTAATAAACTAAGCTGCGCAAGCCTCGATGAACTTGCTTCTGTACGAAATTCTGTCTCACGCGTTGAAGTGTACAATGTAATGTCAGCAAGCTGACTTAATGCTGATTTTTGATAACTTGTAATTGCAATAATACGTGCTCCTCTTGATTTCGCTACTTCCAGTGCTTCCAGTAATCCCTTATTACTTCCAGAATGAGAAATCGCAATTACAACGGATTCTTTTGTAAGTAAACCAGCTCCCATAATTTGAAAATGTGAATCAACATGAGCAATACATGAAATGCCCGTTCTCATAAATTTATGATACGCATCCATTGCAATAATGCCCGAGCCACCATTTCCATAAAACTCAATGCGTTCAGCCATTTTCAATACGTTTATTGCCTCTTCTAAACCTGCGCCATTTAATAAATGTAATGTGTCTTGTAGTCCAATAATATGCGCATGAAAAACTTTTTTAGCAACGGTCACCATATCATCTTCTGCAGATACTTCTTCGTGAATATTTTGCATTGGCGTATGTACAATTTCACGAGCTAATGTAATTTTCAAATCTTGAAAACCTTGAAAGCCGAGGTGCTTACATAAGCGAAAGATCGTTGCTTCTGAACTACTAGTAACTTCAGCTAATTCCGTAATTGATTTATGTACAACATCTTGTGGATGTTTAATAATATGTTCAGCAATACTTCGAAGCTTCGGTGATAATCCATTTAATGAAGCCTGAATTTTTCCTATTCCACTTTTTGTACCAGGCATGATGTATCCTTCTCCTTCCATATTAGCTTTATTGTACCTAATTATTGAAAGAAGAAAAACCTTTATTTGGTATTGTTATATACTTTTTCTATACAACACCATTTTTCACAGCATACAAAGCCGCTTGTGTTCGATCATCTACTTCTAATTTAGCAAGTACATTTGAAACATGAGTTTTAACCGTCTGTTCTGTAATATGGAGCTCTGCTGCTATTTCTTTATTACTTCTCCCTTTCGCAATTTCACCAAGTACTTCTTTTTCTCTTTTTGTCAGCATAGATAAGCTATCTTGTTTTTTCTCTTGTGCTACTGGTCGTCTTAGTAAAGCAGGGGTTACTTTCGGATGAAAATTTGCATTCCCTTGGTATACCGCAATAATAGAAGCAACAAGTTGATCTGGCTGTACCTCTTTTAATTGATAGCCATCTGCCCCCGCCTCCATAGCTGGCAAAACATAATCTTGTTCTGAAAAGCTACTTAATATGAGAATTTTAATTGTAGCGTCATGTTGCTTCAATCTTTTTGTCGCTTCAATTCCATCCATTTTCGGCATCGATACATCCATCAATACTACATCTGGCCTTTCTTTTTGCACAAACGCTAACGCCTCTTCCCCATTCTCCGCTTCCCCTATAATTTCAAATTCTTCTTTCGTTTTTAGAAAGAATACGAGTCCCCTCCGAACAATATGATGATCTTCTACAAGTAATAGTTTAATTTTCAATGCAATTCTCCCTTTCAAACCGGTAATTGAATCTCAATCTTTGTTCCCTGCCCCGGCTTCGTTTTGATTCGAAATGTTCCTTTCATCAGTTCAATTCGCTCTTTCATACTTTTTAAACCCAGTGCTGAATCTCTTACTGTTTCTCTAACAAACCCAATACCGTTATCTTCAATTTGAAAGTTCAACTTATTATTTTCTGTTTTCAAGCTAACAAATACCCTCTCACATGAAGCGTGCTTTTTACAATTATGTAAGGCTTCCTGACTCACACGCCATAGTACTTCTTCTATTTCATCACCAATTGAAATAACCCCATCAATTCGAATTGTTACTTGAATACCTAATAGTTTCCCATAATTTTGCACTGCTTCTGCAAGCCCTTTTTCTAATCCTTCTGGCCGTAATTGCCATATTAATAATGTCATCTCTTCTAGCGCTTCTTGCGATAGTTCCCCTATGTAACTTAGCATCTCTTGTAATTCTTTGTCCTTTGTCATATCAAGAGTTCCTCTAGCAGTTAACATAATGGAAAATAGCAATTGTTTCACCGAATCATGTAAATCACGGGCGAGTCGGTTTCTTTCCGCCACAACCACATATTTGCGCTCTTTCTCAACTAGCCTAATTCGTTGTATTGTTGTTCCAATTTGGAATGCAATCGCTTCTAACAATGCTAGTTCTTCCTCTGAAAAATGTGTTTTATGAGGTGCAGCAACATTTAATAACCCGAACTTCTCTGTTCCAGCCCGAAGAGGAATTGTCGCATGATGTGTAATCTCTTCGGTCTTCCCCCAATTATATTCAATGGCATCTTCAATTCGTTTACATTCAATAATATTTGTCGCCTTTTCTAAACGCCCATTCACAAATCGATTCACACACCAGCAGTCCCCTTCACACATCGGTTTTTTTTCTTTCCATGTGAGCGCTGGCGGCAAATTTGTATCAGCAAGCATACGATGCGTTCCTTTGTCATCAATAAAAAAAATCCAACCTGTTTGTAAATTCATAAGTTGTAATAATGTATGTAATACTTTTTCCAACATTTCCTGTAAATCGGTTGCCTCATTTAACAACTCTGCAATTTCTTTTAACGCCTCTAACCGGCGCATTTGCTTTTCATCATAGTCCATGTTCATCACCAATTACCATTATAACATTAAGAAATTTCTAAAAACTACAAATTAAAAAAGAAGCTGAATGTATCAGCTTCTTTACTCTATATCAATCACTTTTCGATTTAGCTTTTCCTCTTCTAATTTAGGCAATGTGACAGTAAGAACACCACCTTTAAATGCTCCCTTAACATTTTCTTGATCTACGTTATCTAATGTAAAACGGCGAATGAATGATCCTGTAGAACGTTCTTTTCGGATATATGTGCCATTTTCATTTTGTTCTTCTACTTCATTATTTTGAGTCGCATGAATTGTTAGGATATCCTTTTCAAAATCGACTTGAATGTTTTCTTTTTGAAATCCTGGTAAATCTGCTTGCACAATGTATTTATCAGAACCCTCTTGAACATCCACCTTAAAGCTGTTCATGTTCATTGGTTTAAAGAAAGCATCTGTCATCACTTCGAATAAAGAAGATCCAAATCCAGCAACCTCATTTTGACGATTTGTTATTTCTGGAAATAACTTACGCATGTTTCCTTCCTCCTTATTAGATATGAATGAAAGATTATCTCTTTCTGTCTTTATTATACCAAATGGTCAAAAAAGGTCAAACTTTTTGTTTGATGTTTTTATCGTATGTTTTTTCATTTTCAATATAATATGGTACGTGAAATTTTTAAGTTTAGCAAAACATTACCTCTTTAAATTCTTAAAAATCCAAATATACAGGAATATAATAACACCATCTCGAATACATAATTTGAAATTTACAATCTATTATTGGAGGATAATACTATGGGATATATTGAAGACTTGCGCAAAATTGTGGGTACACGACCACTTAATCTAGCAGGTGTTGCTGTTGCTGTTTTAAATGAGCAAGGACAAATTTTACTCCAGAAAAGACAAAGTGGTGTTTGGGGTGTTCCCGGAGGATTTATTGAATTAGGTGAATCAACAGAAGAAGCAGGACGACGAGAAGTTCTCGAAGAAACAGGTATTGAAATTGGGAAACTTGACTTAGTAGGTGTTTTTTCTGGAAAAGAATTTTTTGTGAAATTACCGAATGGTGATGAATTTTATCCCATCACCATCGCTTATATGAGTAAAGAAATAAAGGGTGGAAATTTACAAGCTGATGGCACAGAGTCTTTGGAAGTGAAATTTTTCAGCTTGAATCAATTACCAAAAAATATTAGTCCGTTTATAAAAAAACTCATGCAACAGCAAACTGTATCCATATAAAGCACCATTATTTACATAGGGAAAGACCTTACATTTTTATCCTGCATTAACGGACAGTAACACTTCCACCTCAAAATTCAGCGAAAGAAAAGAAGTTAGGTGAGAGATGAACTGTCCGTAAGAGCTCGATTCGTTCAACTAATAATCAGTGGGGGATGAAGAAAAGCCCCACTGATTAAAGTTTCACTTTATAAAGTAAATGGGCTCTTTTTAGGTATCCCTAGGCAATTAATAACAAACGCAATTCTCATTGTTTCCTCTACCTTCACTGTATTTCCGCGTTCAAACAAGACTTGAAGTGTCCTAAGGCAAACTCATGTCCTTGTTCATTAAAAGAGGCTACTGTTTTTTCGTGTACAACGATGTGAAACCCTTTATTATAAGCATCCACGGCTGTATGAAGAACACAAATATCCGTACATACGCCAACAAGGTGGACTTCTTGTATTCCTCTTTCTCTTAGTTTCATTTCTAAGTCCGTTCCAGCAAAAGCACTATAACGTGTTTTGTCCATATAGTATACATTCTCATTGTTTTGATATTTTTCATACAGATTTTGCAACTCTCCGTATAAATCTCTTCCTTTAGTACCCGCTATATTATGCGGTGGAAATAGTTGTGACTCTGGATGATAGGAATCATTTCCCTCATGCCTATCAATGGCAAATACAACATAATCTTCATTTTCAATAAACTGCTTCGTAATCTCTACAAGAGGCTTTTCAATAGTTTGCCCTGGCTTCCCACATGTTAAAGCACCATCTTCGGCCACGAAATCATATGTATAATCAATATTTATAAGAACTCGTTTCATTACACCTTTTCCTCCCTACTCGTTTCACGTTAAACAATAGAAAACGTGTTTTTACGACGCAGTATATTATGTTCGACATTTTCATACAAAATTCCTACAAAGTATTTATACTAAAGGTATATATATTGTCATTTTCATTTGATTTGGATATATTGATTGTAATACATCAGTAATCTCAAAATCTGGCCCTTCTCTTCTTTCATAATTCGAGTTTGGTAGCCATGTACCATAAATATACCTTCTCGTATTTTGAACTGAATCAGCTGTGCCATTTACTTTGAATTCAGCATATTTTCCTTCTGGAATTTCAAAATTAACAAATCCTTTTTCTAATTTGCAAGCAAACTCCTGCACTTCTTCTCCAACTATGAACGAAAAATTACCATCATCATGAAAATTACATGCAATACCATATGACATATTAGGTGCGGTCTTCTTAGGAATTTGCAAATAATATTCATTACGTCCAAAATCAAAATAAAATTCAGGAATTTCCTCAAAGTACTTTTCATTATTTAGATTCGTTTTATATTCAACACCGATAATATTCCTTTTGTTTAATTGTACAATAGAAGGTTTATTCATCATAAAGTCTCCTTTCATCTCCTTTTTGTAGTCAAAAAAATTCAGTTTAGCTTGTAAATGCAAAACAATTTCTGACTTTCGATATTTAGCAGGAGTCATTCCAAAATAATTTACAAACGCACGTGTAAATGCCTCTTGGGAATTATATTGAAAATCAATTGCAACTTCTAATATATTCTTTTTTGTTCCCTTTAATAAAATAGCAGCTTCAGATAGCCTCCTGTTTCTTATATATTCTTGTACAGAAAAACCGGTAATCGCTTGAAAAAGTCTTTGAAAATGAAATGGAGAAAAACAAGATTGCGAAGAAATTTTAATAATATTCAATTTTTCTTTTAAGTTCTCTTCAATAAATTCAATAGAATTTTGTATTCTTTCAAAGTAATCCATTTCCACTTCCTCCCTTATAAACATATTTTATATCTTCATCAATAATTTTTTTGATGATTTGTGCTAATTTTTCTTTCTATTATCATTCAGTAAAGCTCTTTCGCTTCACAATCCATTTGGTAACCTAAACAGCAAAATGACAATAGTTGTTGATATAACGTGAGATGAAAAAAGACCAAATCAATATGTGATTTGGTCTGCTAATTGCTATGCTATTTACAATATTTCTCCACGAAATCGGAACTATTCACTTTTCCAGTAATGTGCTTTTTTGTTACGTATAACCTGTCAGTCTATTTTAAAGTGCAGGTTTATTTTCAAATTTAGTCTGTACCAAGTTAATAACTTTTCCTAATGGATCATTATTTTCAAATTGAACTGCAGTTATTGTGTGATACCCTGCCTCTAACGTTTTTTGTTTTAATTCTACTGTTGTCTGCGTCATGCTCGTAACATGATGTTTATCTTCAAATATATTATCTACGAATACAAATGTCTCTTTATCGTTTTGAAAATTAGTAAGTTCTAATTCAACTTGCTGAATTAGAGCATCCTTCTTTACAAATACAGTCGGTATATTTCCATCTTCAGAAGTACCATCCGGTGTAATCACCTTGACCTTTCCTTCACCAATTGGAGTTGCCCCCTCTGGAAAAGGAGTTATACTCTCATCACTTGCATGTACAACCTGTTCTTCTTTTACAGGCTGGGTTTCTTCTTTTTCATTTGAAACACCACACCCAATCAATAACAAAGCAGACAATCCAGCGATTATGAATTTCTTCAAAATTCATCCCCCCTGTAAATTTATTCTTTCATTTATTATACAAAGATAATTATCTATCTTAAATTCAGTTTTTTAAACTTTCGTGAACAAACATTCTGTTCACCATTACTGTACCATATTTTCTTTTTTAACATCATTAATTTTTTCAAGAAATAATTAGAAATTCCTTCTTATTCTCCATTTTAGCCCATTATTAGCAAAAAATATTCCCTTCTAGAGAAATTAGAAAAAGACATTGGTGCGCCCAATGTCTTTTTCTAATTTCTTACACAACATCCTAAAAAATGAATTTTGTAATCGCTTCAACTTCTTTTCGAGCAAGTTTTTTCGGCTGGTCTTTCGGGTAACCGAGTGAAATTACCATATTGATTTGTTTTTCAGGCTCAATTTGTAAGTATTGTCGCAAGTCATTTTGAGCTAATAACACAGGCCCTGTCATTGGGCAAGTCCCAAGTCCTCTTGCATGTGCTGCTAGCATTAAATTTTGTGCAGCTAAACAGCTACTCTTAATCCCCTCTTCTTCCCATACTGAATCTGGAACAAAGTCAATTGGATCAAATATTTTTTCGCGAAACTTTGATTCGTATGGTGTAGCTAAGCATACGATTAAAACCGGTGCATCAGAAAAAGCTGTTGCGTATGGTCCAAATGAACGCGTAAGTAATTTACCTGCTTTTTCTTCGCCTTTTTCCGCTGCTTGTGCAGCCAATTTATGTAAAGCATCCCATGTCATTTGTTCAATTTCTTTAATTTTACCTCGATTCATAATTATAATGAATTCCCATGTTTGCGAATTCGTATCACTTGGAGCATATCGAGCGCAATCGATAATTTCTTCTATGTCATGAACTGATACTTCTTGTTCAGTAAACTTCCGAACACTACGTCTTCCATGAATCACTTCTTTAAATGCTTCATATTTCATATACAATCCCCTTTTATAGCGTTTTCAAAATCATCCTACACTCGATTATATCATGAAAAAAGCTGGTGGAATACCAGCTTCATTTTCCTTGTACATTCAGTTCATTACTTTTAAAGACGCAATACTCTCCTCATAAGCAGCTTGTAGCTTCTTTGTAATTACTCCTCTTTCTCCATTACCAAATTGCTCATTTCCTATTTGAATAACAGGAAATATTTCAAGAGGTGTTGCTGTAAAGAAACATTCATCTGCCTCATATACTTCTTGTAATGAAAACTCTCGCTCTTCTACTTCAATATGTAGAGCTTTTGCTAATGAAATGACATGATGACGAGTAATTCCATGTAAAATAAAATGATCTGCCGGGTGCGTAATCACTTTATTATTTTTTATAATAAAGAAATTTGAATGGCAACCTTCCGTTACAATCCCATCTCGAACTAATATCGCTTCTTGATACCCTTCTTCATTAATTTTATTCTTAATCATAATATTAGGGAGAAGATTTAAAGATTTGATATGACAAAATTTCCAGCGAGTATCTTCTTCCACTGTTACCTTTATTCCCTTTTCCATTACAGATATTGGTCTGGGGAATGAAACGATATTTGCGAAATAAGCTGGCACTAAATTTGATTCATATACATGATTTCGAGGCTGCATACCTCTTGAAATTTGAATATACACATTCCCATCTTCTTGAAATTGATTTTTTTCAATTAATTGCTGAAGTTGCTCAATTAATTCTTCTTTAGTAAAAGGTGGAACAAGATGAATTTCCTTCATAGATTTAAAAAATCGCTCTATATGTAAATCTAGTAAATGAGGTTTCCCGTTGTATAAACGAAATACTTCATAGATTCCATCCCCAAATTGTAGTCCTCTCTCTTCTAATGCAACCATTGGCTGTTCTTCCTTCGTATTTACAATTCTTCCATTAAACAAAATCCAATCTTTATGAACACCTTTCACCATTTCTCCACTGCTACTAAAAACATAGACAAAAGTACATTTTTAGAGTTTTCCTGCTTCTTTGTGCCCTGTTTTGCCCAATGCTCGCTACCACAGTTTGATATAACACTCCACAGGCGTAAATTCCGATGTAGCCCACCGTACATATATACGTTCTATTTATGTTAGAGTCGTATATTCTTTTGCGTATAAAAGGTTAATTGATGCGTTCAAATCTCTATCCATTTCATGTCCGCAATCGCATGTATACAATCTGTCAGATAATTTTAAATCCACTTTTTTATGACCACAACATGAACATAGCTTAGAAGAAGGATAGAATCGGTCTACTTGGCGCAATTCAATGCCACGTTCCTTACATTTAGCTAATAACCATGATGTAAAGGTGTAAAAACATTGTTGTGCGACTGCTTTAGATAGATGTCTATTCTTCATCATACCTTTTACATTCAAATCCTCGATTGTGATATACATCGGCTTGGTTATCACCAATTCATTCACAACCGATTTTACATACTCCAATCGGATATTCGCTAATCGAGCATGTAGCTTTTGCACTCTAAAAATGTTTTTGTTTATATTCGCTCTTTTATTAGTAACAGATTTTTCACCTCTCTTTTTTAGATTTTCATATTTTCGTGATAAAGAGCGTTGTTCACGTTTTAATTTCTTTTCTAATTTTCTTACTTTTATTATTTTATTGACATTTGTGTGGACTTCACCATCGCTACGAGTAGCAAAATCTTTGACTCCTAAATCGACTCCTAAGCCCGATTTATTGAGTGGTGATTTTGATTTTGTTTCTTCCAATTCACAAATCACAGACATATAATATCTTCCAGCTTTTTGAGAGACTGTCCCGCTTTTTATAACTGCATCTTTTGGGATATAACCATATTCTTTTAATCGCACCCGCCCAATCGTAGGGATTTTTACTCGATGTCTTTCTACTGTCCAATCTGTTTTGTTGTTTTTAGGAAAATAACATTTCACATCTTGATTTTTCTTTTTCTTGTAGCGTGGGAATCTAGATAGACCCTTAAAGAATCTCTGGAAAGCCTTATCTCCATTCATAATTGCTTGTTTGACCGCTTTGCTAGATACTTCTTTAATCCAGAAATCTTTCTCTTTTGTATAAATGTTGTTCAACCATTTAGAGAAGTCATAGCCACTTAAAAATCTACCTTCTTTTTCATACATCTCTTTGTTTTTCGAAATGTATAAATTATAGACATACCTACACACTCCAATAGTTTGATGTATTTTGGCAATTTGTTCAGTTGTCGGTTTGATCTCAATAAAGTATGCTTTCTTCATAATTCTTTATCCTCCGACATTTTCTTTTTGTCCTCGATTAGATACTCTTGTGTAAATGACGGTATTACCTACTTTATTTTCTTCTTGAATACCCATATATTCTTTATACTGTTTATCACTATAATACCTTCTTCCTTTTGGATTTCGGTAAGCCGTCAATACACCTTCGTTATCCCATCTTTGCAACGTTCGTACAGACACATTAATCAATTCTGAAAATTCTTGGGGTTTATATTGTCTCATAAATACATTTTACGACTTATACCTGCATTTGTTTATATTTCTGACTACTGTTTACACCTCCTTTACTTTTTATTAATTTCATTGTACAACTTCTCTTTGTTTAACAGAAAGAATTTTCTGTTATTTCCAAATATAAAAAACACATCACCTTTAAATAGCGATGTGTTTTTTACTCTACTATACTTATTTCAGAAAGTATTTTTCAATGTCATCCAACATAAGATTTGCAGCTTTAATACCGCCTGCTGTATTCCAAATGACTTCATCTACTTCAAATACTTTATTATTTTTTGAAGCTTGCAATTGTTTAAAGAGTGGGTCTTCTGTCCATTCTTTCGCTATTGTATTTCCTTCATTATTTTTGTCAGCATCTTTATCAGATGTGAAATAGAATAAGTAGTCCCCATCCATATTCGGAATTTGCTCTTTTGTAACACCCTTTATCGCAAAATCATCCTTATCCTGAAGCGGTGGTCGCTTAAATCCGATATCATTTAAAACAACACCCGAGAATGAATTTTTTTGATAAATGCGAACGTCACCTGGAACGAAACGAATAATAGAAACTTTAGAATCTACTTTATCTCCTAGTTTCTCTTTTAACCCTTCAATGCGCTTTTTATAATCATCCAAGGCTTTGTTGCCTTCTTTTTCTTTATTTACTGCTTTTGTGTATAACGTGAAATTTTCTTTCCAATCCCCGCGTAGTGTTTCAGCATAAACAGTAGGTGCGATCTCTTTTAATTGTTCATATACCTTTTCATGACGCATTTTATTCCCAATAATTAAATCAGGCTTTAGTTTCATAATCGCCTCTAAGTTAACGTCACGCTCTGTTCCTACAACTTGTGTATCTTTCAATTCTTTTGCTAAGTGTGGATACCATTCATCGCCAGCTCTTGGTTTTGTAGAACCAACTGGTGTAACTCCTACCGCTAAAAGTGCCTCAGCACCTTCATTTGTTAGAACAACGACTCTTTTTGGTGTACCCTTAATGGTTGTTTCTCCCATTGCATGCTTAATTACATACGAATCTTTTCCTTTTGCTGCTGCATTTGTTTCTTTTTTCTCTTCTTTACTGCACCCTACAATCATAACCATTAACATTACAATGCAGAGAATAAACATATTTTTAGTTCGGATCATATTTCCTCCTAGGTGAAATTGATTATCATTAACATTTTAAAGGTTAATGTATAGACTTAAAGTTGTCAATATATTTTCAAAAATTTTTCTAGAATAGATTTTCTTAATTTCTTCAACATAAATATAATTTCACCTTACCCATGAACACTACAAATATGAAAAATAAGTGGGTATATAAAAAGTCTAAGATTTATATTAGAATATAAAGTGAAACTTTAATCAGTGGGGGTTTTCCTCATCCCCCACTGATTATTGATTATTAGTTGAACCAATCGGGCCTTTACGGGCAGTTTATCTCCCACCTAACTTCTTTGCTCCCGCCGAATTTTGAGGTGGGAGTATTACTGCCCGTTAGTGCGGGATAAAATTATTTTTCACAAAAAGACCCTCCCTTTAAGTTCTTCTGTTTACAAGACATTCCAGGCAGGGTTTCATTCGATTCTATTGCTAATCTTTTATATTTTAATATTGATTATACTCGATATAAGATGGATCATAGTAAATCCATTGATTTCCTCCAAGGTTTAACCAACCATTTTGATATACGTATACTAAATAGGATTCTGGAGAATTTAACTGACGGATTACTGAGGATGATGTTGATGGACCGCTTCTTAAATTCACATTCTTTCCGCGAATATTTGCCACTCCAATCGGACTACCATCGCTATTTCCATATTTCACATAATCAATATACGATGGATCGTTATATATCCATTGATTTGCTCCTAAATCTAACCAACCGTTACTTTCCTGATAAACTACATACGATTCTGGAGCATTTAATTGCCGAATCACGGAGGATGATGTTGATGGACCACTTCTTAAGTTCACATTCTTCCCACGAATATAGGCTACCCCTTTCGTTTGAGGTGTTGGATTTGGTGGCTGTGGATTTGGTGGGTTTGGGTTTGCCGTTAATCCTAAAATCGCAGCAATTCCCCTTGCATATGCTTGACATAAATCTTCTATAAACTGAGGATTTTTTAATAAGTTTGCATCAAAGGTGGTATCAATAAAAGCTGCTTCTGTTAATAAAGCATCCATAGCTGTTTCTCTTAGTACTGCGTAATTGGCCTTTTTCGCACCACGATCACGCAAACCGTATTTCGTTAAAACAGGATTAACGGCTGCATGCATCTTTTGTTGTTTGGCTGCTGCCGAACTGGTATTTGATAGTCCATTATAAATATAACTTTCAAAACCTGTTCCACCACCACTATTAATATGAAATGAGATAAAAAAATCTGCCCCGAAGGCATTCGCAACATTCGCACGTTCTGATAATGAGATAAACACATCACTATCACGTGTCATTTTAATATTAATTGTATAATTTGTAAGTAATATATCTCGAACACGTTTAGCAATTTGAAGTGTTAGATTTTTTTCAATTAAACCGTTTCCAACAGCACCAGAATCGTATCCACCGTGACCTGCATCTATAACTAACTTCATATATCCTTTCCTTTCTATATTTACTAGAGCTGATATTTATGCTCGTCCTATTTTATTTTATGTATAACATCAAAAATTGGTTCCAAACAAAAAACCCCCTTATGTAAGGCGGTTTCCATCGTCCCGATTGAGCCAATTTAAAATAAATATGTATGACTGATAATGAACATGCCGTATGCAAAATAAACCAAATAGAATAGTCATTCCACTACCACTATATATTAAGCCAAACTTCAAAAAGATGTTTAACATCGGCGAAAAGTGAATCACATTTTGTAATAGAGACAGAGTAAAAAACAGAATACAAAATACCGGAATGTATTGCCATTCATACGGTTTACGCTTTTTACGCATCATTTTCCGAATGAAGATTTGGCATAGTTCAGCTACTACAAAACAACCCCCTATTAGTAAAAAACCAGACGTCATCGTCATACATCCACCTGCCTTATATTTCATTTCTTTCCTTCTATAAGCGTTTTATGTATATTTCACCGTTCAATATAAAGCCGAGTCCCTCTATAAATGATTTAGCTTGTTCCGTTTTATCTCTTTGTAACACCTGAATATGCTTTATATTTCTATGCTTCATCATTTCTTCCAATGTAAAATAAGTGTTTGTTCCATATCCGTAACCTTGGTAATCAAAATGAATAATTAAATTAGACAATATAGCATGTTCACCTTGCACAATATAATCTATTACGCCAATATATGTATCATCAACTTTTATACAATATTGAACTTCCTTCTTATTTAAACAGTGAGAAGCAAACATTTCTTCTACGACTTTTTTGGTTTCTGTATTCACCTTTTCAAACGTAATCATATTTTGTCCACCCTCTTATTCTTATTGTATCGAGCACGATACATATTTATGAAAAAAACCTTAAGATCGTATACAATCTTAAGGTTTTCCTACTTATACTAAGCTATACGCGCGCTTTGTTTCTTCATGAAACTCATTTGTATCGTATTTATGCTCCACATAAATTTGATGCCATACCATAAACGCAAGTACTGTCCAAATTTTACGGCTATAATCGCCTTTATCCGCACAGTGTGCTTCCAGTAAGTTTAATACATACTGTTTATCGATTAAATGCTCTGTTTTGCTTTCTTTAATAATATTAACAGCCCAGTCATGCATTTCATCTTTTAACCAGTGACGAATTGGCACTGGGAAGCCAAGCTTTTTACGATCTAATACGTGATCTGGCACGATTCCACGTACTGCTTCACGTAAAATTGCTTTTGTCGTTCCGTTTGCAATTTTTAATTCTGTTGGAATTTTAGATGCAACGTCGAATACTTCTTTATCTAAGAATGGTACACGAAGTTCTAATGAATTTGCCATCGTCATTTTATCAGCTTTTAATAAAATGTCACCACGTAGCCATGTGAACATGTCGATGTATTGCATTTTGCTAACATCGTCATAATCTTTAATTTCATTATACAATGGTTTCGTGATATCCATGTAGTTAACACTTTCATTGTAATACTTCATTAATTCAGCTTTTTCTTCTTCACGGAAGATTTTCGCATTACCATAGTAACGTTCTTCAATTGGTGTACATCCACGCTCTAAGAAGCTTTTCCCTTTAAATCCTTCTTTAAGGGCACCACTTAATGCTTTTAAGACACTTTTCCCTGGAGTAGGGATATAAGAGAACATTTTTAAAGAATTTGGCTCACGATAAATGTTATATCCACCAAACAGCTCGTCTGCACCTTCACCAGAAAGAACTACTGTTACATGCTTACGAGCTTCTTTTGCTACGAAGTACAATGGTACAGCAGCTGGATCGGCTAAAGGATCATCCATATGCCAAATGATTTTTGGGAATTCATTCATGAATTCTTTTGCTGTAATGAAGACACTATGGTTTGTTACACCTAGTTTTTCTGCAGTTTCCTTTGCAACATCAACTTCACTGAAGCCACGGCGTTCGAAACCAACAGAGAATGTTAAAAGATTTGGATTCATTTCTCTTGCAATAGAAGCAATGATAGATGAATCGATACCACCAGATAAGAATGAACCTACTGGTACGTCACTACGCATATGCACTTTTACAGAATCATATAATACATCGCGAATCGCTTGAATGTGCTCCTCTTTCGTTGCACTTGAAGCGTTGAAATAAGGTTTCCAATAGCGATGAATTCCCATTTCTTTTCCAAGTTCTTTTACGAAGTAATGACCAGGCTCAATTTTATTAATATCAGTTGTTAATGTTTCTGGTTCTGGCCCATATTGATACGTAAAGTAATGTTGCAGTGAAGTTGGATTTACTCCTTTATCTTGCATTACATGCATAATACTTTTCTTCTCAGATGCGAAGAAAGTAGTATCACCTTGCTGAGCAATGTATAAAGGCTTAATACCGAAGTGGTCACGTGCACCGAAAAGTTTCTTTTCTTCACGATCCCAAATCATAAATGCAAACATACCGCGAAGGTAATCTACACATTTCTCTTTCATATGTGCATAGAGTGCAATGATAACTTCTGTATCAGATTGCGTTGCAAATGTTGCACCTTTTTCAAGTAACATTTCACGTAATTCTACATAGTTATAAATTTCACCATTAAAAATAATTACATATCGATCATTTTCATAAGTTAGTGGCTGATGTCCTGCCTCTAAGTCAATGATACTTAAACGGCGGAAGCCAAATTGTACATGTTCATCACGAAAATATCCTTCGTCATCTGGACCGCGGTGGAAAATAATCGTGTTCATATTTTCAAATTGATGTTTTTCTGTTTCTGAAAACTCTCTAGGGTTTTCACATAAACATCCTACAAAACCACACATACTTCTTACCCTCTTTCAGTTTTCATTCTGTTTCTATACTACTATATCAACCCTATTTATACTAGCATAATCAACTCAATATGGCGACAAAAACTATAAAAAAATCACTCCATTTCACATTTTACCCAATTTTTTTGAGCAAACATGAAAAATAGGCACTCACATTTGCACACATTTGTCATATGATATTGCAAATTGATTTCTAGGAGGCAAAAACATGAGTGATGAAAAAAAAGATTCTTCGTCTCGTCCACCAATTCGTAGTTACTTAAAACAAATTGATGATTTTTTTGAACAAACGCCACTACGTGATGTAATTGCAGATATGAATCACTTTTTCCAAAAAGGAAACCGTTTATTAACATTTCCTGTCGATTTATATGAAGCTGGCGACGAACTGGTCATAAAAGCAGAACTTCCAGGAGTTCAAAAGGAGCAAATTCAAATAGAAATTCAAAGTGAATACTTAAAAATCTCTGTTACAGAAGATATCACAGAAGAAATAAAAGATGAAGTTTCACATAATTACTATCGTCGTGAACGATCCATGTCAGGAGCTTCTCGCACGATTAAACTTCCATATTTAATTAAGAAAAAAAGTGCAAAAGCTTCTTATCAAAATGGCATTTTAGAAATCCGCGCTCCAAAACTTCCGCAACAGCACGATATTTTATCCATAGATTAATCATTATATTTATTCCCCATATATAAAAAGAAGGATGCTCAGCATCCTTCTTTTATTTCAAGAGTCGCTCCATATCACGTAAAATGTCCTCATACGGTGTTTTGCTAATTCCATTATACTTTTTCATTACCTTGCCTTCTTGATCGACTAAGTAAAACGATGTTCCGTGGATAACTTGCCCATTCTCTGGTTTATCTACAAGCGCTTGAAAATTATCCTTTGAAAATTTCTTAATATCTTCTAATGAATAACCTGTTAACAAGTTCCAATTACTTGTATCCTCTGTGAACTTTTGTATAAATGCTTTCAAATTCTCTGGTTTATCAAGTTCAGGATCTACACTAAACGAAACAAACTGAACATCTAATTTTTTTTCTTTCGCCATTTTTTGTAGCTTTGCCATATTAGCAGTCATTGGAGGACAAACCGTTTGACAATTTGTAAACATAAAGTCAGCTACCCATACTTTCCCTTTTAAATCTTTTGTTCCAAACTTTTTACCATCTTGATTTATGTATTGAAAAGTTTCTAAATCCCAATTTAATGGTTTACGGAGTTTTGATCCTGAGCCGCATCCTGCAAGTATAAAGAAGCAAAAAACAACTATGAGACCAATCAGCTTTTGATAACGCTTCATTTTCAAACCTCTCTTCTCTTTCTTTAAGTTATGTATGACATGTTTATCATAACAAAAGTAAACACTATGAGAAAATTGTTTATCCTAATTGTTCACGAAATCGTACGAATTTAGGTATGTCACTTCCAATCTTTGAGCGAATTACTAGACAAACGTTTCATTATTTACTAATATTATCTCCTTCTTAGCTCTTTACATAACAATTTTCAATAAGCCACTCCCAGTTTTTTACTTTGTAAAGATACCCAAACTATTTTTTACATTCTTTTAACCGTCAATCAATTTTTCTCACTTTTTTCCTTAACAACATTTCGGTACAATACAACTACAAAGATTTCAAATGAGGTGATGTTCATGGCAAAGCGCTATGAGAACATGGATAATATTAGTACAAAAAAAACTATTCGCTCATTTTTACGTTGGCGTAAAGAACGAAAACAAAGCAAGAAAGATTTCTCTTATCTAGTAGAACAATCACCTGTCAAGCATGCTCAATTTTTACGAACAAATACTGAAAAAACAACGATTACATGGATAGGTCACTCGACATTCCTTATACAAACGAACGGGCTCAACATTTTAACGGATCCAGTATGGTCAAAAAAAATAAAGCTTGTGCCAAGACTAACGAGTCCCGGCCTTACATTACAGGAATTACCCAAGATTGATATTGTCCTTATTTCACACGGTCATTATGATCATTTGGATTTTTCCACACTTCGTCAATTAAATTCGGATGTTCTCTATTTAGTACCTACTGGATTAAAAAAATTATTTACAAGAAAAAAATTTATGCGCGTAGAAGAATATAATTGGTCGGAATCTACAAAAATTGATGATGTCGATTTTCATTTCGTCCCAGCGCAGCACTGGACAAGAAGATCATTGTTCGATATGAATACTTCTCACTGGGGTGGGTGGGTTATCAATAATGGTACAACAGATGAAACAATTTATTTTTGTGGGGACAGTGGCTATTTCCGAGGATTTAAAGAAATAGGTTCTCGATTTTCTATTGATATTGCCTTAATGCCTATTGGCGCTTATGAGCCAGAATGGTTTATGAAAGTATCACATGTTTCCCCCGAGGAAGCAGTGCAAGCTTTTTTAGATGTAAAAGCAACGCATTTCATCCCAATGCATTACGGTACATTTGCACTCGCTGATGAGACACCTAGAGAGGCGATTACACGACTTCGTAATAATTGGAATTTACGTATGTTACCTTGGGAACAACTTCACGTATTGTTTCTTGGGCAAACGTATACTTCTATCCCATCAACAGGTAAGAAAGAAGAACACAAACAAACGTCAGAGCGTTTTTATGTATAACAACTCCCTTTGAAAATACATTATATAAAGTGAAACTTTAATCAGCCCGCAAATCGCGGGGGAAAGAAAAATGAAAAGGGTGTTTTTCATGGAAAAATACTTACAAACACGTTATATCATTAGCGGAAGCGCCTTTATTACCCTTCTCATCTCATATTTTCTATATGAGTAAAAAAAAGCTACTTGAATGGTTCATTCAAGTAGCTTTTTTTTACTCTGCTAAATACATAAAACCAATTGCTCCTGGTCCTGTATGAGTACTTATAATTGGAGTTGTATAAAAAATTTCTGATTGTGTAAATCCACTAACTTTTTCCACAGCTGCCTTTACGCTTTCTGCCAATGGAAGTGCTTTTGCATGTGGAATCGCAACTGCTTTTACTACTTTCCCAGCTGTATCTTGTTCAAATAATTTCGCTAGTGTTTTTACAATTTGCCCTTGGCTACGGACTTTTGTTACAGGGTTATATACGCCATCTTCAAGACTTGCAATCGGTTTAATATTTAATAACGAACCGATAAATGCTTTTCCTTTTCCGATACGTCCACCCTTCACTAAATTTTCTAACGTATCTACAATTACATATAAACGCGTATTCTTTCTTACTTCATCAATACGTTTTAAAATTTCTTCTAATGAGCGTTCTTCTTGCGCCATTTTTGCAGCTTCAATTACTTGATATGCTAAACCATGACTAATAAATTGCGAATCAACAACTGTTACCTTTGTATCTGTCATTGATGCAGCGCTATTTGCCGTTGCAACAGTACCACTCATTCCACCTGTCATATGAATAGAAAGTACTTCGCTTCCATCTTCACCTAATTTATTATACATTTCTACAATTGAGCCCATAGCCGGTTGTGAAGTCTTTGGTAATTCTTCCGATTTCGCCATTTCTTCAATAAATTCATCCGGTTGCAGATCTACGCGGTCTAAGTATGTTTGTCCATTCACAGAAATAGATAATGGTACAACATGAATATCATATTTCTCAATCACATCTTGTGATAAATCTGCCGTTGAGTCTGTAACAATTTTAATTTTTTGCATATTTTACTTCTTCCCTTTCCAATACGCTCTCCTTGTTATTATACTAGTATTCACAATGCTTTCAACAGTTTGAAGCGATTTTCGGCAAATTTCTTTCGTTTTTATGTACAAAAAGAAAACGACAGAGCACGCTCGCCCTGTCTCTATTTTAGATTATGCATTTTTTTCAAGTGAATTTGTTTGATATACATTCGAATAATCATTCCACTTTAAGCAACTTTGTAAATATTCACGAAAAGAGTATGAAAATCTCGGTTGTTTTTGTTTTTGAATTTTAGCAATAAATAGTTGAAGACGTGACTGAATTAGAAATGCTAACGGATGCTGTGCCTGTAGGACAGGGATTTCAAATATTTTGACACAATGCCCTGTTGAATGAGTGAAATAAAAACTTTTCATGATCACGATATCAATCCTCTTTTTTATTGGATTTATAACTTCAGTATAAACTTACTACGGTGAAAAGTTTGTCTAAATTTCGGAGATTCTATAATTTTTTTCCTCTTTATATTGTATACGATTACAGATATAGTATAACAAATAAATAAAAAAAGTGCCTTTATAATGAGGCACTTTTTGATTCTGTATTCGTTTCTCGTTTTATTTTCCTTTTATAAACAAACTTTGATGCTGTAATACTTAATTCATAAATTACAAGAAGAGGTACCGCTACTGAAAAATCAGAAATAAAGTCTGGTGGTGTAATACAAATAGCGATGACAATTAAAATAAAATATGCATACCTTCTCACTTTTTGAAGTGCTATCGGATTGAGAACCCCTATGCTTGTTAAAAACATGGCAACGACGGGAAGTTCAAAAATCACGGCAAACGGTACAGTCATATTCATCACAAATGAAAAATACTTTTCCGTCGTAAACATTGTTTGAAACATATCATCACCGAGACTCATTAAAAATTGCAAAACAAATGGTAAAATCAGAAAATAGCCGAAGCAAAGCCCGCCAATAAACAATAAAAATAATGCCGGTATATAAAGAATCGTCATTTTGCGCTCATGCTGGTGTAATGCTGGTTTGACAAACAACCAAATTTGTAGTGCGGCAATTGGTATTGTACATACAATCGAAAAAACAGCCGCTATCAAAAAGTAAATCCATAAAATATCACTCGGGCCTAAAACAGTTAATTTCATATTTAAATCTTTTACAATAAAATTATATATTTCTTTCGTAAACGAAAAGCCAATGACAATAAAAATCAGAAACGTCAGCGCTGTTATAATGAGTCGCTTTCTTAACTCACCAAGATGCTCTATAACACTCATTTCTTGATTGTCCACTCTTATCACCACATTCCCCACTCACTGAAAGCCATAAACTCAAAACAATCTAGTTAAGCTTATTTCTTTCCCTCTGTATCATCATGCAATCCTTTTGTAGACTTTTTAAATTCTTTTAACGTTTCTCCAAATGCTCGTCCAATTTCAGGTAACTTTTTAGGACCAAAAATAATTAAAGCGAGTACCAAAATTAATATTAAACCTGGAAATCCAATGTTCATTGGCATATTTCTTCCCCCTTATTGTCGCTTAATTTCATTTTGTCAAAAAAGTTTGTAAACGTCAATGTATCCGCTGCCTTTTGTCAAAAAAATTCAAAAATATAATCAATTAAACAATTTTCATTTTCTATTTCTTTTGCATATGATATTGTAAAAGAAAATACATCTTATTTCATCATGTGAGGAAGGATTCGACTCATGACTCAAAAAGTAACGCGGATGACAAGATTTGTAAAAGAAGAAATTGCCAATGCGATTACCCATGGTATCGGTGCCATTTTAAGTATCCCTGCTTTAGTTATATTAATTATTCATGCCTCAAAGCATGGCACAGCTTCTGCTGTTGTTGGATTTACTGTTTACGGTGTAAGCATGTTTCTACTATATTTATTTTCAACATTGCTACATAGCATCCATCATCCAAAAGTAGAAAAATTATTTACAATTTTAGATCACTCTGCTATTTATCTATTAATCGCTGGCACATATACACCGTTTTTACTTATCACACTGCGTGGCCCACTTGGCTGGACCTTACTTGCAATTATTTGGGCGCTTGCTATCGGTGGAATTATTTTCAAAATTTTCTTTGTACGCCGTTTTATTAAAATGTCCACACTGTGCTACGTCATTATGGGATGGCTCATTATTGTCGCTATTAAACCACTTTATGAAAACTTAACGGGGCACGGATTTTCACTATTGTTAATCGGTGGGATTCTATATTCCGTAGGAGCGATATTTTTTCTTTGGGAAAAATTGCCCTTTAATCATGCAATTTGGCACCTTTTTGTATTAGGTGGTAGCGCAATGATGTTTTTCTGCGTATTATTTTATGTATTGCCTGTTGCATAAAAAATCTCAGCTTGTCCAAGCTGAGATTTTTTTATTACTTATGTAGTTGAGCTGCAATAATATCTTTCGTATACTGCGTTAATTCTTTTATATCCATACCTGCGTATTGCTCAGGTATAATTGGTTTTGAAATGGTTACAGTCGCCTGCGCAGGCTTCATACGATTTCCATTTGCTTCAAACATCTTATATGTACCATCTAATGTTACTGGCAAAATTGCGACACCAGATTTTACGGCAAGATGAAAACTACCTGCTTTAAACTCTCCTATTTCACCGCCTTTACTGCGCGTTCCTTCTGGGAAAATTACAATCGAATGACCATTCTTTAAAAGTTCAATACCATCTTTAATAGCTTGAAGAGACTGACGACGATCACTGCGATTCATAAACACACAATTCATCAATTCCATCCAAGTTGGCACAAGCGGAAATTTCTTAATTTCTGCTTTTGAAACAAATCCAATTGGTTTATTTAAGTACCCAAGTAAAACTGGAATATCCATATTACTTTGATGGTTACTTACAACAAGTACCGGCTTATCTTTCGGTACATTTTCAAGTCCATTTACTTGTACAGTCGAACCAGCTACACGAACCATTTTCTTACCAAACCAGTTTGTTGTTTTATACACGAGGTGATCTTTCTCTTGCGGCGACATCATATGTGCTTTACGCTTTATACGCCATAACCTCGGTGTAATACCAATTACAATTAAAATTAAATAAAAGATTTTAAAAAACGTTTGAATCATATAGAACCCCCACCTATTCTCATTCCGTCATTCATTATACTAGACAAACGAAGGAAAAAGAAGAAAAAATGTCCAAACGACAAGCGTTTGGACATTTTTGAGTTTTCTATATTAGAAACGTTTTGCTAATTCACGTGCATTTGTAATTGCTACTTCTTTAATTTCTGGTGCTTTTTCAGGATTTGCATTCATACCTTCAACTGCAAGATATTCTACATCAGATACACCCATAAATCCTAATACTGCATTTAAGTGGTTGCGACCGAAGTCCATTGCTGCATATGGTCCTTCAGAGTATACGCCACCTGTAGCTTGAATATGAAGTGCTTTTTTATCTTCTAATAAACCGACTGGTCCATTTTCAGTGTATTTAAATGTTTTACCTGCAATAGATAAGTTATCTAAGTATGCTTTTACTACTGGTGGATAGCTGAAGTTCCACATTGGCGTTACAAATACGTAACGATCTGCATTCATAAATGTTTCTAAGTTTGTGTTCATTGCTGCAATTTTTTGTTGTTGGCTTTCGCTTAATGTTTCAAAACCTTCACCTGCTGCAAATTTACCCCAAGCTGCAAATACTTCTGCATCAAGTGCTGGTACAGTTGTGTTAAATAAATCAATTGTTACCACTTCATCTTGTGGATGTTCATTTTTATACGCTTCAATGAAAGCTTCTCCTACTGCCATACCGAAAGATGCTTCTACTGAATTTGGATTTGCTGTAATAAATAGTACTTTTGTCATTTTCATTCTCTCCCTTAGCAAATATCTTTAATTTGAGATTTTTCATTAAAAAGTAAATCACTTACCTTATGTAAGCATAATACAAAAACATTCTTTTTCTGTCAATAAAAATAGCCACTTTTTTTTCGTAAGTAAATAAACCTACTGTATCTTTTCATAAAATGTTCACATTTTATGACTCAACCAAAAAAGCTAGCTCTTTAAAAGCTAGCTTTTCTTAAGTATTACTTTTGAAAAACATGTTTCACTTTTTCGCCAGGTACGTTACTTCCACCTCGGCCTTTTACATCTTCAATCATCATCGTAACAATCATATTTGGTGCATTAACATCAAAAGCAGCGAACCAGCCAAGTTCTTTTCCATCTGCTTCTTTTGATTCTTTTAACTCAGCTGTCCCTGTTTTTCCAGCAAGAGTCATTCCATCAATTTTAGCAATTTTCCCGGTTCCATCTTCATCGTTAATTACTTTTGTTAACGCATTTTTTAATATA
This sequence comes from Bacillus pfraonensis, assembly GCF_050768835.1. NCBI lineage: Bacteria > Bacillati > Bacillota > Bacilli > Caryophanales > Bacillaceae > Bacillus > Bacillus pfraonensis. The sequence goes on from NZ_JAHCDO010000001.1 coordinate 187,336, forward strand.
TCTTGGTTTCCTTTAGAAATCACATTTTCTTTCCAAGGTTTAGCTTGTTTAGCATCTTTAATCAGGTGTGGAGACGGTATATTCCCTTCATTTACAATTGGTGCATACGTTAATGCTAAATGAAGAGGTGTCATTAACACTTGGCCTTGTCCATACCCTGTATCAGCCATTTGAATATCATTTTTAATACCATCTTTTGCAATTTTTGAAGCAGGGAATGGATATTCAATTGGTAATTTTTCATCGAATCCAAATTTCTTCGCTTCACTCATAAATTTATCTTTCCCGATTTTTATTGCCTCTTGCGCAAAGTAAATGTTATCAGAAAACTTCATTGCTTTATCAAAATCAATTGGACTCGCATCTTTTACACGTGTCACATAATAATTTCCCCATGAAGAATCTTTTGTCCATTGTAATCCTTCAATTTTCAATTCCTCTTTTGGATCAATTGTTTTTGTTTCTAGACCAATTGCACCTGTAATTGCTTTAAATACAGAACCAGGTGCAGATGTTTGCGTAAAACGATTCGTCATTGGCTTTTTCGGATCATTATTCCATGCTTCACGTTGTGCTTTGGATGCACCTCTTACCATTACATTTGGATTGTATGCAGGGCTACTTACAAGCGCAAGTGTTTCACCCGTTTGCGGATTGATCGCTGCACTTGAACCAGCTTCCCCCTTCATTTCGTTAAAGATTTTTTCTTGAACGGTACTATCAATTGTTAAAGTAATATTTTCCCCATCTTTTGCTTCTTTTTTTGCTAAATCTTTTATTTCTTTTCCGTTTGCATCTTCCATAAAGACACGGCCACCTTTTTCGCCGCGTAATTTCTCCTCAAATACTTGCTCTAAACCAGCTTTGCCAACTAGGTCATCTGCTTGATACCCTTTTTTCTGAAGGGTCTTTAAATCTTCCGCATTTACTTTTCCCATATATCCCGTTAAATGTGCTGCCGCTTCTCCTAATGGATATGTACGAACTTTTACTGGGCGAGATGAAACTCCTGGCAAATCAATATAATCATTTTGCGTTGCACCTTCTTGTAAAATGCCGATTGGCACAAAATAATCTGGTTTTACCCATTTAGCTGCAAGCTTTTGATCAATTTCTTCTACAGACATACTAAGTAGTTTCGCTACCGTTTCTTTTGTCTGCGGCGCAGCCTCTCCTAATTGTCCTGGAATAATTCCGATTTCAGATGCCGTTCCATTTGTTATAAGCCCTTTTTCATTGCGATCATATATTTCCCCGCGCTTTGCTTGGAACGTTTGCATACGTATTTTACTGTCTTTTTTCATGCCTGGAAAAATGAAATCTGGAGTCCAATCTATTTTCCAAGATTCTTTATCTCCATCTTTCTCTTTCACAAGCTTCGCTTCGTGTGAAAAGGCAATTTTCCCACCTACTGTATCCATACTTACTTTAAAAGGAACTAATCCTTTATCTTCTTTATCCTCTTTTATTTTTTCTGTTTCTACTTTTAGATTTTTAGCTTCAATACCTGCATAAATCTTTTCATACTTCTCTGTAAAATCTTTTTTTGAAATAGATTTTTTCGCATTTTCTGATAACTGGTCATACATATCTGCGAATTTTTGTTTATTCCATGCTTTTGCATATGTATCAAATGCTTGTGCTGGCTTTTCTTCTTTACCGCACCCTACTAGAATGAGTGTGAAACAAAGAAAAAGCAGCCCCCATAGTTTTTTCAACCGATTCTCCTCCTTTAGGTAAGCCAAGAAATAATAAATATAAATCTTTCTTTTTTGAATTTTTCCTAGGCTACTAAAACTTACAACCTCTACCATTATATCATCAAAAAAGTTCATTCATAAAGTTTTATCTTGTTATCCAAATAAAAAGATTGATGTGAACATCCCCACATCAATCTTTTTGTAATTATTGTTGTTTTTCATATATGTGATAGTAATATGTGTATGGATTCTTTTCATCCGTAACGCCTTTTTCTACAAAAACTTCTTTCCACTCTTTCATATTCATTTCTGGGAAGAATGTGTCCCCTCCAAATGAATGGTGAATCTTTGTGATGTAAAGCTTGTTTACATATGGTAAAAATAATTCGTAAATTTGCGCTCCACCAAAAATAAAAATTTCTTCTTCATCTTTGCAAAGCTCAAAAACTTCTTCTACAGAATGCGCAATTTCACAACCTTCTACATGATAATTCATATTACGTGTTACGATAATATTCCGTCTTCCTGGAAGTGGTCTTCCAATCGCTTCATAATTTTTTCTTCCCATAATAAGTGAGTGCCCCATTGTGGTCTTCTTAACATATTGCAATTCACTTGGCAAATGCCATGGCAATTCATTATCCTTACCGATGACTTTATTTTCATCCATTGCGACCATAAATGAAATAATCATATTTTCATCTCCTTTTGCGTTTACACTGCGACAGGCGCTTTAATTGCAGGATGTGGATCGTAACCTTCTAACGTTAAATCCTCCATTTCAAAGTCAAAAACAGATTTTACATCTGGATTTAATTTTAGCGTTGGGAATGGACGTGGTTCACGCGCTAATTGTTTTTCCACTTGCTCAAAATGATTTGTGTAAATATGCGCGTCTCCAATCGTATGAACAAACTCTCCTACTTCTAAACCACATTCATGCGCGATTAAATGTGTTAACAATGAATAGCTTGCAATATTAAATGGAATGCCAAGGAAAATATCACCGCTTCGTTGATATAACTGACATGATAGTTTTCCGTCTGCTACATAAAATTGGAATAGCGTATGACACGGTGGAAGTGCCATACTTGGCACATCTTCCGGATTCCAAGCAGAAACAAGTAAGCGACGAGAATCTGGTGTTTTTTTAATCATTTCAATTACATCTTTTAATTGATCAATTGTTTCCCCAGCTGTTGTTTTCCATGCACGCCATTGCTTGCCGTACACGTCTCCTAAATAACCATATTGATTTGCAAAATTATCATCTTCTAGTACATTCTTTTTAAAGACTTCCATTTGCTCGTCATATTGTTTCTTAAACTCTTCATCTTGCTGCGAACGAAGTCCAAAGTCTGTCATATCTGGTCCTTCGTATACATCACTTTCTACCCAACTTTTAAACGCCCATTCATTCCAAATATTATTGTTATTTTGAAGTAAATAACGAATGTTTGTATCACCTTTCATAAACCAAAGAAGTTCACTAGCTACCAAGCGGAATGGTACCCGTTTTGTCGTTAATAAAGGGAAGCCTTTGCTAAGGTCAAAACGCATTTGATGTCCAAATACAGATACAGTTCCTGTTCCTGTACGATCTTCTTTTTTTGTACCATGTTCCATCACATGGCGGCACAAATTTAAGTATTCATATTCAGCATGTTTCATATGTAAGAAAAACCCTCTTTCACATCTATTTCCTATATGGAGTTTATCATAAAAAACTTCAATACATAACAAAATTAATAAAAGCTATTATTAAAAAATTTCTACATAGTAAGTATTAACAGAAATCTAATATAGAATATCCATTTCAGTGAATCTTACAAAATTCTTAACTTTTCATCTTTTAAAAGGTATTTCACTCCTTATCAAAGAAAGTATAGTGCGGAAGTATAAAATAATATTTGGAGGTTAGAAACATGTCTAAAATTGAAACTCCTGTTATTAACACACTACAAACAACAATTGAAAAAATGATGACAGATTTAAATGTTCCAGGAGCTGCTGTAGCGATTATAAAAGATGGGAAAGTTATTGTTTCAGAAGGATTTGGCTATCGTAATGTAGAGAAAAAAGAAGCTGTTACACCTCAAACACGCTTCGCAATCGGCTCTGCTACTAAAGCATTTGGTACACTTTCTCTAAGCTTATTAGCACAACAAAAAAAGTTTGATTGGGATACTCCTGTTCAATCTTATATTCCTACATTCTCTTTATCCGATGTATTTGCAAGTTCTCAAATTACAGCACGGGATTTAGCCTCCCACCGCTCGGGGGTAAGTCGTCACGATGCCCTTTGGTACAACTCTTCCTTAACCCGAAAGGATATCGTTGAAAAAATAAAGCATTTATCACTCGATGCACCATTTCGCACTGCTTTCTTATATAACAACTTAATGTATGCAACAATTAGCTATATTGTAGAAAGCATTACAAATCAAACATGGGAACAATACGTAACAGAACATATTTTAGAACCACTTCAAATGGAACAAACGAATTTCTCTGTTACAGACTCACAAAATACGAATGACTATGCATTACCTTACGTTGAGAAAGATGGAGAAATAAAAGAGGTGCCATTCCGTAATATTGATACAGTAGGAGCTGCTGGATGCATTAATTCCACAATTGAAGATATGGCGAATTGGGTACTGTTCCATCTTAATCAAGGAAAAACAGGAGATCATGAATTACTATCTTCTGAATTACTAGAACAAATGTATACACCGCACAATACAATTCCTGATCAACCACTTTTATCCCCTCCTGAATCACCAGTAAATAGTTACGGTCTTGGTTGGTTTATTAGTTCTTACCGTGGCTATAAAGTGATTCATCACGGCGGAAATATTGATGGTTTTACGGCACTTGTCTCGTTCATTCCAAAAGAAAATATAGGCCTTGTCATATTAACGAACTCGGGAAGTACATTACTCCCTAGTTATCTCGCAAATCAAATCTATGACGAGCTCCTTGGATTAGAAACAATTGATTGGCATAAGCGCGCTATAGAAGACACTGATAAATTGAAAGAAATGATGAAAGAGGTAAATCAATCACTTCCAGATCAAATACAAGAGACTATACCTTCTCATCCATTCAAAGATTACACTGGTACATTCGAACACCCTGCATATGGAACATTAGAAATATATAAACAACATGAAGAATTATATGTACAATTTACAGAGATGAAAGTCCCACTACAGCATCATCACTACGATATGTTCTCTGCGACGCTTGACTTATTCCAAATAGAAATGAAGGTGTTACTTGCTTATGAGATGGATATAAAAGGGCAATTCCAAACAATCCAATTACATGTACCAGCTATGTTAAGCACGCAGCCTCTTACATTTACGAAAATTAAATGACAACACAACGATTTAAAATGAGAATAGAGGAAATCTATGCTTTCCTCTATTCTCCTCACATTTCCGCATTAGAGGTATAAGCGACTTCTACTACAAACCCATTCGGTTCATAAAAATCCACCGTATAATATCCATCCGAGTAATGATTCATCTCGATCGGTCCACGAATCATCTTCGCTTGTACATCTTGTAAGAAATCAGCGACCTCATCTACTATAGCTCTACTAACAGCTTGATAACAAATATGTCTCGGCCCTAGTGTACTTACAATATTTTCATCCACTTCCTTAAAATGTATTTTACTCTTCCCCGTACTAAATGAAATTTTATTCAATTGTTTCCAACCAATGATAGCGAATAACCTACTGTAAAAACAGATGGATTCCTCTAAATTAGCTACCCAAAATTCAATATGATGGATACCTGGTTCAAACTGCTCCATCCTTTTTTTCCCTTCTATCATTTTAATAAACAGACTCAACTACATGTAAAATCTCGTTCGGTGTATTTACCATATAATCTGGGGAATCTTCTTTCACCGTTTCCATCACATCATACCCCCATCCAACCCATATCACATTCACACCAACTTTTTTACACGCAACAATATCTCGTTGTTCATCACCAACATACAACATATCAGCTTCTGTTAACTTTTTTTCTTTTAAAAATTTCTTGATAACTTTATCTTTACCAAACAAATTTTTCGAACAAAAAACATCATCAATATTTTCTATTTGATTCTTATGTAAAAACGCTTTAATATGTTCTTCTGAATTGGATGATATAATCGCTATTTCATAACCTTTTCTATGTAATTCATCTAGTACTTCCTTCATTCCATTAAACAAAACAAGATCCTTAATAGCAGGCTGATATAACTTATAAAACTCTACTGCTAAAAAAGGAAGTTTATACATAGGTACATGAAGCTGTTTACATCTCTTTGCAATAGACAATTTTCGTAAAGGTTCGATATCCTCTTCCTTTACCCTTTTATACCCATGTTTCTCAGCAATTTGATTATAAATTGGAACAAATATATCTTGTGAATCTACTAATGTACCATCAAAATCAAACACAACATATTTCAACATAATGAATACTCCCTTATTCTCTTTTTTAAACAACTCTAAACCTATTTCATTCGCTATTAAGATCCCTTTTCCCTTTAATTTTCACATCTATACAACAAAAAAAGAACAAGGTCATTACCCTTGTTCTTTTTCATTAAGACAGCCATTTCGGCGGCATATTCGTATTCCAATAAATATCTCCAAGCTCATGATGAGCTGTATACCCATCATCAAAGCGATGGTAATGGAAATTAAAATAATATCCATCTTGCGGTGGATGATCGCGCCTTACATGAAAACGCAATAAATCGTTTCCTGTTTTTGTATCATATACATGAAAAATCTTTTCATTATTGCCACCTGTTGGTTTCTGTGAAATTGCTAATGACTGTAACGACTCCTCAGGTACATCTTTTGTAAGTTCCGCAATTGCCTCTTCTATTTTAGGTAAAATAATATCTTTAAATTCGTCTTCAATCACAGGTCCAATTTTAGAACCGAACTTTTGCATAGATTGTTTTTCAGCCTCTTGCATTGCATAGGTGATAAAGGTATCGGCGGTTAATCTCTCGGGATTTTCTTCATATGTATAGGACGGCTGCTCCAAATTTTGTTGCCTTGTAGGCTTGTCCGCTTTTGCATTATCAAGCAAAATAGAAGGAGGCGTCACTAAGCCAAATGTAAATACAGTAATTAATGCGACTAACGTCTTTCTAAACCAATTTGGCATTTTTCATTCCCTCCTCTTTCACTACTTATATTTTTATAACCGTTGTTTCTTCTATTATACAAAATGATGCTAATTTTTGCACTTTACAAATTTATTAACTTTCATATTTTTTTCATTTGAATATGGAATAGTAAGATTTCATATCATATAAGTAAAACAATGATGAGGAGGATTTTTAATGACTTTAGATGTCATGTACTCCGTCGTGAGCATTTTTGTTCTTTTATATTTTATTTATCAGTCCATTACAGACTAAAAAAGAGCCATTCCGGCTCTTTTTCTATGGCAAAAATACAATCCATCCTATTACTATTAATAATAAGATACTAATGATGATGGCTGGCAATAAATAAAACTGTGCCAGTAGAACTATTCCATAAATGAAAACAGCTGGAATAAACAAGCACATCGTGGCCCTTCCTTTTAACAATAATAACTTCCCTTGTTCACAATATAACTGAAGGAACATTTTTTTCGCAAATTCATTCCATTGGTCACCAGAATAACGTGCAATAGCAACGCCCGAAAATACAATAATAATAAGTGTAATCCACCATGGTGTTACTTTTATTGATGTTGCACTCAAAAAAATAATTTTTATATAAAAACTTAGAGAAGCACCTGATCGAAAATACTCCTTTAAAAATGATTCAATGATACGTGAATCAGATTTCTTTCCCAATATATGCTTAGAACGTGGAAATAACCATGGTCTCGCGTTATTACTTGGCTTTGTTGTTTGACCACTGAAATGCATAATTTCCATCGTCCAGCGCATTCCTTCTTCCTTTTCTTTTTCAACTTCTTTAAAAAAGAAACGCTGATAATTCATTTTTTGTTTTATCAAAACTATACTAATTAAAATTAATAATATGATAAATGGTATTGAATACATTGGTTGTTTGAAGCCTAAAAACACACCACTTCCCAAACAAATGAAACTAATAAAAAATACGATAATCTTTACAATCCATAATATCCACCGCTTACCTCCACGTACATCCATATATCTTACCAATAGTGATAACATACATCGAAAAGCGGTAAAGGACAGCCAAAATAATACAACTTGCAAAAGGGATGCATCTATACTCTTAATCAATATAGGTAACATAATGAGCGCTACAATGATATTTGTTATACTTATTCGAATACATGTGTATACCATGCCATATTTCATTAACTTTTGCATATGAACTGGATGCTGAATTAAAAACAGGCTATCTGCTTGCTCAAAAAACGAACGCATCCCTCTTGAATATGTAACAAAGAAAAACACAAACAAACCTAATAAAAAATAAGCCGGTTCTTCTTCAGATAATTCTCTTGTCCATAACGAACGATAATAAATCCCACTAAATATAAGTGCTGGAACGATAAAATATAATGCGATGGTCCAATCAGTTACAGAGCGAATCGATTTCCATTTTCTCCGCAATTCATGACGTAACCTTTTATAAAACTGTTGTTTCATCATGTTGTTCCCGCTTTACGATTGCATCAAAACAATCTAATAATGGCCTATCTGGCATTTCCGCTAGTGATTGAATCGCTTGTAGATTTCCATTTGCTAATAATGTACCTTGTGAAATCAGTAAAAATCGCTCACATATTCTTTCGGCTGTATCCAATACGTGTGTACAAAGTAAAATACCTGCTCCACGCTCTTTCTCTTTGTATAAGAAATTTAAAAATTCTCGTGTTGCTACTGGATCTAATCCAATAAACGGTTCATCAATAATATAAAAGTCCGGTTCCGTTAAAAACGCCAAAATCAACATTGATTTTTGTTTCATACCTTTTGAAAACTTTGATAAGTATTCATGCTTATGCTTTTCCATTCGAAATGTATGTAAAAACTCCCGTGCACGTTCCTCCCAGCTCCCTACTTCACACCCACGTGCAGCCATTAACAATTCAATATGTTCCCATAGTGTTAAATAATCATAATAGGTTGGGTGTTCTGGCACATATGCATACGGATTCTCTTTTTCACCAAACGAAATTTCTCCATCCATATTTGCAAGCAAACCAAGCATTGACTTAATTGTCGTACTTTTCCCAGCACCATTGGCACCGATAAGAGCAACTAATTCACCTTTTTTAATTGAAAAAGCTATATCATGGATTGTTTTTTCTCCTGTTTCATAACCCGCTGAGCGAATATTGACTTGTAACAAATCGTTTCCCCTCTTTTCTATTTACAATAAACCCCAGGAAAATCATAACATATTTCCTTTTAAAATATCATTCTGCATATCTAATATATTAAATATTAATATCAAGAGCAGGAAAAAATAAGTTTTGGCAGAATATTTAATATTTGGAGTTATGAATTTATATTTACAGATGGAGTTGAGAGTATGGAATCTCACATTCGAAAAGCGACTGCGAACGATATAGAAGCACTTTGTTCACTAACAAAAGAATTAAAAGGCTCTGATATTTCTCATGCCGACATGCAAAACCGCTTACAATTTGTTGAAATGAGCCCGTTTGATTTTCTATATGTTTATGAGGAAGATAATAAGATATTTGGATTTCTTGGATTTCGCATACGAGAGAACTTAGAAGATATAACACGGTATGGGGAAATATCCATTATTAGCGTTGACTCAACAGCACGTAGAAAAGGAATTGGCCAAATTTTAATGAACTATGCAGAACAATTAGCAAAAGAGCATAACTGTATTGGTACATGGCTTGTAAGTGGTACACAGCGAACAGAAGCTCATCCATTCTATAAAAAATTAGGATATGAAGTAAATGGATATCGATTCGTGAAATATTTTTAATCTATCCATATGGAAGGAACTAATTATTATGACAAACTTTCAAGCTATTTTCATTGACCGAGATGGAACAATTGGAGGAGACACTACCATACATTATCCAGGTGAATTTACCTTATTTCCATTTACACAAGATGCTTTACGTACATTAAAAGAGAAAAATATAAGATTGTTTTCTTTTACAAATCAACCTGGTATTGCTGATGGGAAAGTGACTATAAATGACTTTATCGAAGAATTAAAATCATTCGGTTTTGATGATATCTATCTTTGTCCTCACAAACACGGAGAAGGGTGTACATGTCGTAAACCAAGTACCGGCATGCTCTTACAAGCAGCAAAAAAACATAGGCTTGATTTAACGAAATGTATTGTCGTTGGTGATCGCTGGACTGATATCGTTGCGGGTGCAAATGTTCATGCAACAACGATATTAGTTCAAACCGGTGCCGGACATGATGCATTGCATACATATCGCGATAAATGGGCTAATATTGAACCAAGTTATATTGCGACAAATTTTGAAGATGCTGTTACATGGATTCTACAACATACACTTTGTCCTAAATAAATAATACGATTAAAAAAGTAGATTATATAAATATAATCTACTTTTTTATGTATACGTCTACTAGCTTTGCTAAGTCTAAAAAGTTAGTTCATAATGAAAATAACGATTATCCCTCAAATAACCATTTTCAGCATATAATCGTTGCGCTGATATATTGTCTATTTCTGTTTGCAGTTTTAATCCCTTCGCACCATTCTCTAATGCGAAAGTTTTAGCTGCTTCTAATAATTTCTTCCCAATGCCAGCTCCGCGTTTACTTTCTTGTACAAAGAGATCATTTAATATCCATAACTCTTTCATAGAAATAGATGAAAAAGAAGGGTACAATTGGGTAAATCCAAGGTATTGTCCATCCTCTACTGCTACAAAAATGATCGATTCTTCTCGTTCTATACGATTACGCAAAAATGTTTTTGCACCTTCTACATTTGATTCCTGTCTATAAAACATACGATAATTGTTAAACACATCTGCTAATCCATCTAAATCTGAAATTGTTGCTTCATATACCTTCATTTTGTTCCGCTCTCCTTCCAATACTCCTTCATAAGGTCCGTTACCCATTCAGGTTGGATAGTATCTTCATTCGGTAAAAACTCTCTCATAACAGGCTTTATATCCAATATGGGCGTACCATCAATTGCATCTAATCCTTTGACTACAATTGAATTTCCTTCTCGCCTTACTACTTTTGCAATTGTCGCCCCCAATCGATTGGGACGATTTTTCCCCCGCTGTGCAAAAATACTTATTTCCGGGTATTCTTTATTATTTCTTGGATGTCTAGCTGAATATTAAATCTGTTCATCTTGTACTTTATGAAAATAAAAGATTACTTCAATATGGGAAAAGTATTCAATTCCTTGTATACTCTCTTCTGAATATGAATCCACTAATGTAATAAGAGATTGTACATCTCCCCATTCATCATCCATTATCCATTATCATTTTTCTTTCATTATGTACAAAAGCAATTGGCTGAAGTGAAAACATCCATACTCCCTCCTTTTTGTAACCACTTACATTATAAAATATTTTCTGAATGTTTTCCATCTATATGGTCGATTTAATTTACATAATAAAATTATGTAATGGATTTTGTTGTATGCAAATAACTACCTAAAGAGAGATTTACAGCTTCAACAGCATGTATAACAGTTGTATCAAATAAAGGAGCTTGAGTATCCTCCTGTCTTACTAATAGCCCTATTTCCGTACACCCTAATATAATTCCTTCTGCTCCATTTTGTACTAAGCGATTTATTATTTCTTTATAGAAATCTCTTGATGTTTGATTAATTTTTCCTAAACATAACTCGTTATATATGATTCTATTTACTATCTCCCTATCCGTTTCATTTGGAACAATTACTTTTATTCCATTCTCTTCTATACGTGCTTTATAAAAATCTTGTTCCATCGTATATTTCGTTCCAAGTAAACCAACTGATCGAATTCCTTGTTTTTTTATTTTCATAGCTGTTGCATCTGCAATATGTAAAATAGGGATACTCACCTTATCTTTAATATTACTAATCACTTTATGCATTGTATTCGTACAAATAACAATGAAGTCTGCACCAGCTTTCTCAAGAGAATATGCAGCTTCTCCTAATACCTTCCCTGCCTTTTCCCAATCACCTTCAGATTGATAATATTCAATCTCTGCAAAGTCAACGCTATGTAAAAGGCATTTCGCTGAATGTAAGCCTCCTAATCTCTTTTTTACTTCTTCATTTATTATCCGATAATATTCAACCGATGACTCCCAACTCATTCCACCTATAAGGCCAATCAATTTCATAATAACCCCTCCTCATTTCAAATAATAGATTAACACCCTGTTTTTATTATACGTTTTTTATATAATAAAAACACGACTTTTACTCAAGTCGTGTTTTATCCACACCAACTATTTTATTATACAATTCCAGTTAAGCTATACACGCCAATCACAACAAAAACAGCCAATGTTTTAATAATCGTAATTGCAAAAATGTCACGATACGATTGTTTATGTGTTAGCCCTGTTACTGCTAATAATGTAATAACCGCACCATTATGCGGGAGTGTATCCATTCCTCCTGATGCCATTGAAATAACCCTATGCATGACCTCAAATGGGATGTTATATTGTTCAGCTGCCGCAATATATTTCTCTGACATCGCACTTAAAGCGATTCCCATGCCTCCTGATGCTGACCCAGTAATTCCGGCAAGGACGTTTGTAGTCACTGCACCATTTACAAGCGGATTTGTAAACGTGGTAGAAATACTATCTCGAATAACACTAAAACCAGGTAATGCTGCTATAACTCCTCCAAATCCATATTCAGCTCCAGTATTCATAGCAGCGAGCAATGCACCACCAATACTTGCATTTAAACCCGCTTGAAACCCCGTAAATAAACGTTTCCAGTTTAAAATTATCGTTGTAATAATTCCGATTAAAAGTGCCAGTTCCACAGACCACACACCGAGTACACCAGAAAGTTCTACTTTACCAAATGCCTTTAATCCAATTGATGAAAAATCAAATCCTTTTGGATACCATGTTGGAATCATCACTGTAAAAAGTTTATTCATTACCCCTACTAAAATAAGTGGTACAAATGCAAGCACTTGGCGAAGCGGTGTAATTTCAGGAGTTTGAATAGCTGACTTTACATTTTGTTCTGTTTCTGTTGAGGCAGCCATTTCAGGATTTTCATCTCCAAATCCATAATATCCTTCGCCACTTTCTTCTGCCTTCTTTCGTCTTCTTTCTAAATACAACATCCCAATAAGAAATACAAAGATTGCCCCAATAATTCCAAGAAATGGTGCTGCATAAATATCTGTTTTAAAAAATGTCGTTGGGATGACATTTTGAATTTGTGGTGTTCCTGGAAGAGCATCCATTGTAAACGTAATCGCTCCAAGAGCAATAGTTCCTGGTATTAATCGTTTTGGAATATTCGCCTCGCGAAATAAATTTGCTGCAAATGGATATACCGCAAAAGCAACTACAAACAAGCTAACACCACTATACGTTAATATGGCACCCATCAAAACAATTGCTAGCATAGAACGTTTCACACCAACTAGCTGAATAATTGTTTTTGCAATAGATTCTGCAATCCCTGACATTTCTACTACCTTACCGAAAATTGCTCCAAGTAAGAAAACAGGAAAATATAATTTAATAAACCCAACCATTTTTTCCATAAAAATATTAGAGAAGAAAGGTAATACGTGACTTGGTTCCGTTAATAAAACTGCAAATAGCGCACAAATTGGGGCAAATAATATAACTGAAAAACCACGATATGCAACAAACATCAGCATACAAAGAGCCAATAAAATAATTACTAATTCCATCCCCTGCCCCCTTTTCATTTCCACGGAAATATTTTAAAAATATTCAGAATTTTAATGAGGAACTATAGAATTTTCATATTGATAGTCAAAACATATCTGATATAATTTTTTCACCTCATGATAAGAAGGAATACGTGGATTATTACTCGGACTTCCACTAGCTAGTGCATCTTTTGCCATTTTTGAAAGAGCATTTTCAAATTCAACCTGATCAATTCCATACTCCCTAAGATTAGGAATACGCAGATCAAAACAAAGTTTCTTTATTTCAAAAATAGCATAATCAGCAAGTTCTTCATCAGATACTGAATGTAAGTCTGGATTTATAATCCGCCCAATACCTGCAAGGCGTTTGATTGAGCAAACTTTTGTAAAATCTAAAACTGCCGGTAGTAACATTGCATTTGATATTCCATGGGGTACATGAAATAGCGCTCCGATTGGACGTGACATTCCGTGAACTAAAGTGACTGTTGCATTTGAAAATGCAATGCCAGCTTGTAAGGAAGCAATCATCATTGCTTCTCGCGCTTCTATATTTTTTCCATTTTCATAGGCCATTCGCAAGTATTTCATAATCGATCCAATTGCCGCAAGTGCCAGTACATCTGTAAGCGGTTGCGAAAATCTAGAAAGATATGCTTCAATTGCATGACATAGTGCATCAATACCTGTTGCTGCAGTAATATCCGGCGGAACAGAACATGTTAATAACGGATCGATAATTGCTATTTGTGGCGTGAAATTTGGATGCTTTATCATCATTTTCACATCTGTTTTTGTATTTGTAATAACAGCAACACTTGTAACTTCTGATCCAGTACCCGATGTTGTTGGAATTGCAATAAGGGGTAGTGGTTGTTTTTCTATGTCTATATGAGTTTGTACATAATCTTCAATTTCTCCCCGGTTTGTAGATAGGACTGCTACAGCCTTTGCTGTATCAATACAACTTCCCCCACCAAGCCCAATAATAAAATCACATTTTGACTCTGTACATATTGTTAAGGCTTCCAAAACATGAATATTTGTTGGTTCCGCATTTACATTTTCATAGGTAATAACATCTATTTTTTTCGCTTTTAGTAGTTTCACGCACGTATCGATATAGCCAAGCTTTTTCATAATAGAATCACTGATAATGAAAGCTTTTTTCCCTAGTTTAATTGCTTGTTCGCCTAATTTATCAAGTGAATTTCTTCCATACAAAACGTTCTTTGGCATACGAAATTCCGCGATTTCTTGCAAGTAACCCACCCCTTCTTTCCCTACTAAATATTTTATAATGTGAACCTTCTACTGCAATAAATTATCAAATTTAATATTCCACTTCAAATAATTATTTCCTCCCAGACTAATAAATTTATTAATAGATTCCTGTAAATGTATAAAAGGCAATTACTAAAAATACAGCGACCGTTTTCAATATCGTTACAGCAAATATATCACGATACGATTGTTTATGTGTTAATCCTGTAACAGTAAGAATTGTAATAATCGCTCCGTTATGTGGAAGTGTATCCATTCCTCCCGATGCCATTGAGACAATGCGATGCATAACCTCTAGCGGAATATTGTATTGATTAGCCGCCGCAATAAATTTATCTCCCATCGCACTTAAAACAATGCCCATGCCCCCTGAAGCTGAACCTGTAATACCAGCAAGAATATTCGTTGTCACCGCTCCATTCACGAGTGGATTCGTAAATGTTGCAGAAATACTATCTCGTATAATCGCAAACCCAGGAAGTGCTGCAATCACGCCACCGAAGCCAAATTCTGCTCCTGTATTCATTGTTGCCAGTAACGCTCCTCCAATACTTGTATTCAATCCTGCTTGGAACCCTGTCACAACACGCTTCCAATATAATAAAAGCGTTGTTATAATTCCAATGATAAGTGCTAATTCTACCGACCAAATACCAAGTACTGCACTTAACTCTACTTTACCAAACGCTTTCATTCCAATTGAGGAAAAATCAAAACCATTTGGATACCATTTCGGTATTGTTATTGTAAAAAACTTATTCATAACTCCTACTAAAATAAGTGGTATAAAAGCAACGACTTGCTGTACTCTCGAAATTTCAATACTTTGGAGAGTAGTATGATTTTTTTGCTCTAACTCTAGTGATGCTGCCATTTCAGAATTCCCATCTTCAAAACCAAAATACCCTTCTCCAGCCACTTTTGCCTTCTTACGCCTGTTCTCTAAATAGATCAATCCTAACGTTAAGACAAAAATCACTCCGATAATACCAAGTATAGGTGCCGCATAAATATCTGTTTTAAAAAATGTTGTTGGGATTACGTTTTGAATTTGCGGTGACCCTGGAAGTGCATCCATCGTAAACGTAACAGCTCCAAGAACGATTGTTCCTGGTATTAAGCGCTTTGGAATATTCGCTTGACGAAACAGTTTTGCTGCAAATGGATAGACTGCAAACACAACAACATAAACACTGACACCGCTGTAAGTTAAAACAGCCCCCATTAAAACGATAGCCAAAATGGTCCGTTTTTCACCCACCACGTCAATAATTGTCTTCGCAATTGAATCTGCAATTCCAGACATTTCTACTACTTTACCAAAAATTGCACCAAGTAAAAAAACTGGAAAATATAACTTAATAAAGCCTACCATTTTCTCCATAAAAATATTTGAAAAGAAAGGTAACACAAAACTAGGTTCTGTTAAAAACACTGCAAATAGGGCAAAAATCGGTGCAAATAAAATAACAGAAAATCCTCTATAGGCAACAAACATAAGTAAACTTAGTGCTAATAAAATAATAACTAACTCCAATTTTCCCACCCTCATTTGATTGAATTTTCAATCTTTTAAGTTCGTTCTTTCTATGTATTCCCTACAAAAATGTCTTTTTTACAACAATCCAAATACTGACATTTCCCCTCCTTTTCTAACAAAGTTTTTATGATTAAAACAGCATATTTATTATTTATTCTATTACATACGAAAAATCCCTTTAAACAAAAATGAATTAGCTATCACTCGTTATAAAGGGATTTTCTTCTTTTATCTTATATTTTCAAACTTTTGTCTTTTGTATAAAAACCGCGCAACTCTTCGACATGTTTCACAATATACGTCGCCCCTGCTTCTTTTACTTGTTTTTCATTCATTCCGTATCTATCTGCAAACGAATGCTGAATTGGTGGGCCATTAAAAGATTCTAGTTCTTTCTGATCCGTTTCATCTATTCCCATTTTTCGCAATGCATATGAAACCGAATTGACAATTCCCTCTTTTGGATCTGTTAATGTTCCATCTAAATCAAATAGAAATGTTGTATACCTCCTTTTTCATACACTTTTGCACGATTATTATAATATGTATACATGACACAACTTCCCCTCTAACAGAAAAATCACCATCCTTTCTATGTTATCGAAATATCACTTTATTTTGAATATTGTATTTATATTATTTTCTTATTAAAATCTAACTCATGAATAGCTATACACAAAAATATGTTCCTATTGTATGATAAGTATAATTTCATAGAAAAATGGTGAAACAAATGACGATAACATTACTTTTCATAATGGCTTTTACGATTATCATCCATGCAGTTGAAACGAGTTCTTATAGTATTCGACTAGCAGGCGTTCGTTTAAAGAAAATTGCCGTTGCATTATCCGTGGTTGGGATGGTATTACTTATTTCACGAACATCCAACTTGCTACAAGCTTTTTTACTTAGTGGAATTGTTGATCGGGCGAAGAGTGGTGCTTCAGTTAATTTGGAAAGTACGATGCGCCTTGTTTTATTATCTGCTTCTATTGGTACACTGCTCGCAATTATTTTATATCCAACTTTAACGAAACTATTTGGATATGTCATTCAAAACTTTGAGACAGATGGTTCACTCATTCGAATGATGAAAACAAACAATGTGCAAAAATTGAAGTATACAAAAAAATATGTTCGGTTTCCAAAATTCGAAATGATCCATCGTATGCGAGTCGGCGGTATTCCAAAACGAATTATGCTCATTAATATGTTTGCAACTGCAATTTATACAGCTGGGGTCCTTTCCGCCTTATATGCTTCTTATTTGAGCCCGAAATTCGCAACGAAAGCCATCACGGCTTCCGGCCTTATTAACGGATTTGCTACAATCTTATTAACTGTACTGCTAGATCCGCGTATTGGTCTTTTAACAGAGCGTGCGCTTCAATCAGAAAACGGTGCCGACACAATGAGTAAAATGTTCGGTTGGCTTATGATTTCAAGATTTCTCGGTACATTATTAGCTCAGCCATATTTGTGCCCGGCGCCTATTGGATTTTATGGATTATTAAACTCACGAATTAAAGAACTGGCAAAGTAAATGGCCTAACATTACAATCTTCCACCCTGAAATTTGAACATTAGGAAAAGGTGCTTCTCATTACTTTGAAGCACCTTTTCTTTATTTATTTCAAAAAATTTATCACAGTTTCTGCAAATCGATCTGCGACTTCATAGTGTGGTGTATGTCCACTCTCTTCAAAGACAATCATTTTTCCATTTAGAGCATCCTTTTTAAAAGTTTCGATTTGTTTTTCACAGGTTACCACATCATGTTTCCCTATAATGAGCAACATCGGATTCTGCACATCTTTTAATTTTGATAATAATGATTGATGAATTTCCCCTTCCTCTCTCAATCTTGTAAAATGAATATCAGAACGATCATAAAACTCTTCCCATTCCTCGTCACTATATAAACTATAATCCGTTTCATCCTCAACGTAATTATAAATTTCCATTCTTTGTTCTTCTAATTCATCACTTAATTTCGAATAAGCTTCTAGCAATTTCTCTGAACTAGCATCACTTTCTGCAATAGCTATACATTCGTTCCCCTGTTCCTCTTTTCCATACTTTTTTAGTAAAACTCCTGTCCTTTTTAATAAAGCTCTACTTGTTAATGCAAAATCAAAAGTAGGTCCTTCAAAGATAATCTTTTGAATAGACTGTGGATATATTGTTGCATATAACAACGCTAGAAATCCACCAAAGGAATGTCCAATAACAGACCATTTTTCAATTTGTAATATCCTCCTTAACTCTTCGCAATCTTCGATAAGATCCCTCAACCTAAACTGCTCTTGCCTCCCAATCCCTTCCGAACGTCCTACCCCACGTTGATCAATAACAATGAGTCGAAAAGAATCTTGTAATCGATGTGCTTGATGATAAGAAAAATCAAAACACATCTCACCAGGACCTCCATGTAGATACAATACAGGATGATTTTCTAGCGGTCCATGAATCTCCACATATAGCTTTTTCCCACGTACTTTCATCATTTTCCCTTGTAATAATACCTCTTTTTCTTGTTTCATCTCTTTTCCCTCCAATTTTTCATATTTTAATCTCGTATACGATTAGGAGGCCCTCGACTTTGTGCACGTTATATGTCCGTAATATAATAGTACATTTTCTCACCTCTTTTAGTTCAGAATATTGTAACATTTCAAGTTAAATAATCCCGATCACATTCAAAAAGACAATGATAATCGCAATCGGCGCAACATATCGAAGCAAAAATACCCAGCAAATAAATATTGATTTTCCGTAATTCCCACCAACAAAGAACTCTGCTTCTAATACCTTTTTCTCCATTTTAAATGAAACGAAAATACTAATGAATAAAGCTCCAAGTGGCATTAATATATTACTAGATAAAAAGTCTACCGCGTCAAAAATATTTTTACCAAAGATTGTAATATCACTCCACGCGCCAAATGAAAGTGCAGATGGGATACCTATTAAGAAAATTAAAAATCCAATGATCCATGACAATTTCTTTCTTCTTTCTTGCTGTCCATTCGCTAGTGCTGAAACAACCGTTTCAAGTAGAGAAAATGCAGATGTTAACGTTGCAAATGTGAATAGCGCAAGAAATACTGTTAAGAAGAAATTTCCAAATGGAATTTGACTAAATACAGATGGTAATACGATAAATAACAAACCTGGTCCTTCTGTCGGTTCCATTCCTAGTGAAAAGACTGCTGGAAAGATAGCCAGACCAGCAAATAGAGAAACAAATAGGTTCAACCCAACAATTGTTACCGCTGAACGTGGTAAACTTTCTTTTTTATTTAAGTAAGAACTATACGTGACCATGATTGAAATCCCTATACTAATTGCAAAGAATGATTGCCCCATTGCAAACAAAATACTTTCTGATGTGATTTTTGAGAAATCAGGCTGTAAGAAGAATTTGACCCCTTTCATCGCATCATCAAGTGTTAAAGAACGAACAATCAGAGCAACAAATAATATGAATAATGCTGGTAACATATATTTACTCGCTTTTTCAATTCCATTTTGTACCCCTTTTGATACAACCCAGATTGTAATAAACATAAAAGCAAAATGACCAACAATTGCCCAAACAGGGTTCCCAATTGTTTCTGTAAATAAAGAGCCGTAATTTTGCTGCGGTGTAATTAATTGTCCAGTAATCCCTCTGAATAAATAGATTAATACCCAGCCACCAACAACACTATAAAATGATAGCAAAATAAAACACGTGCCAACGCCAAGACGTCCAATCCAATGCCATCCTGTATTCGGTGCGATGCTTTTAAATGCTCCAATTGCTTGTTTCTGTGTACTACGCCCTATCATAAATTCAGCTATTAATAGCGGAAGACCTATTAATACTGTAAACAATATAAAAATTAAAAAGAATGCCCCTCCTCCGCTCTTTCCAGCGATATAAGGAAACTTCCATATTGCACCAAGTCCAATTGCAGATCCTGCTGCGGCCATTATAAAACCTAATTTCGAAGTCCATTGCTCCGTCTGTTTCATCATATTTTCCTCCAATTAAATTTATTTATAAAGATAAATGAATATTATTGACCAATCCAAATATAACCTCCATTTCTTTCTATATAATAAAAAATGGCCCAGCATCTCTTTATATAAAGAGACGCTAAGCCATTTACTTAACGCGGTACCACTCTTATTGATTCCATTATGAATCCACCTTAGCAGTAATCGTTTGATTACAAACCTGTTATCGAAGGTTAACCGTTAAGATTTACTAAGAATTAGACTTCTGTTCCACCTTACTGCTCCTAGGCGAGTTCAGGATGTTATTTGACTATGTCACACCAACCCATAGCTCTCTGCACAAACACATGACCTTACTACTCCTATTCAACACATTCTAATATTCTGAATATAATTTCTTTTGAAATTACTACGAATTATATCGGTTATATTCACGACTGTCAAGCAAGATATTTATTTTTTTGTCGAAAAAGAGTGTTTTCCAAAAATAACACAGAAAACATTTGCAAAATTTAGAATATAAGAAGGGAAATCTTATAATATTTTTTAAAAAATATGTTTCTTTATCATTCGATCTATTTTCATTATCATTGGCCTTATTTCTATTTGTTGCTTACCTAAATTATTTTTGGGAGTGTCTTCAAAACCAGTACCTATACAAGGCATAGAGCCTCCCCCATTATTAGAATTTAATATACGCCAATACGTAGATGCAATACAAAATGTTATCTCTTCTTTATTTAATCCTACTAAACTTACTTACAAAGTAAATACTGGCGGTGGCATTAAATCACCTGATCGTGACTTATTTCCATACTTACTTGACTCTTATCTATATACTTTAACAATTCTTACATTCTACTTTTCAAAACGAGTGCAACCTTTTATTCTAAAATGTTTGCACGTACTAGAAGCATTACCTGATTTATTTTTTTGTACTTCGTGTGCAATTAATTATGATTTGGATTTATAAAAATACGAATTTACTTGTGACAACCCCATGCCCATCAAGTTAAGCAATTCATTTTTCCCTAAAATGAAAAAAATACACTGGATTCTCATAGATAACTGTGATGAGATAAAATTTTTGTTTTGGGGATACTTCAAAATCTTAGCTTGATGGATCCACATTTATTAACTTAAGAAAAATAAACGCCCCAAAACAAAAAAATGAGCTAACTTCCCAAAGCAACTACCTGTAAAGAAAAGTATCATTTCTTTCGTTAAGGATTACTCTTCTTTTTTCAAAAATCGATAAGGTAATAAAATGCAGACATAAACTTAAATCGTCCGTTATAATATAGACAAAATAAATTACAGTCTATTTTTACTCTATTTCGAAATACGTCGTTGGCGAAGTTTAAAATTAGCGGTATAAAATGGGTATACTTTAATAGAACTAGAAGTATTACTGATCATTCTCCTAAACGTAAAAATAGGTTCAACACTTAATCCTAATAGTTCTGAATATTATGACCGTAATGATCGTCACGAGCAGATCTTTAATTACTTTTAATAAAAATACATAACAAACCATATTTACTGGGGGGGAAATAATGGCAAAAGCACTTTATATTAGTAGCTTTGGAGAAGGTCATGTGAATCCGACGCTGGGATTAGCAAATGATTTAGTGAAACGTGGGGAACATATTGTCTATTATTCATCCAATGACTTTGAGGAAAAAATAAAAAAAACAGGCGCTGAGTTTCGCCCTGTTGACCAAAGTGCACAGAGAAAACTTCAAAAAAGTAGTAATCTTGTAAACTCCCAGCCGCGAGAATATTTATTACAATTTCTGAGCGCATTAGAAATAATGACGGATACTATATTAGATGAAATTTCAAAAGAAACTTATGATTATATTTTATACGATGCACAATCGTTAACAGGAAAATGGATTGCACATCAAAGGAAGTTATTATCTATTGTCACTTGGACCACGTTTGCATTTTTACAAGATCTAAAATCAAACATGGGACTTACAGGGACAAGTGATATGAAACGGAAGCAAGAGAGTTTGGCTATGCTACAAGCATTTTTGAGATTGGAAGAAATAGAAAAATGTAAAAAACACCTAGAAAAAAAGTATGAAGTTCCGTTACCCGAAAATTTCTTATTCTGTTCTGGCTCTGGGGATCTAAATATCGTCTTTACTTCTTCTTATTTTCAAAGAAATAGTCATGATTTCAAGGGTAATTATATTTTTGTCGGCCCTTCAATTCTGGATAGTAAGGCCCTAGGTGATTTTCCAATTGATATGTTAAAAGAAAAGCGTGTTATTTTTATTTCTATGGGGACCATCCTAAACAAACAATTTGATCTTTATCAAAAATGCTTCGCAGCTTTAAAAGATTTGGATGTTAAAGTGGTACTTAATATAGGGCGGAAATTAACAGTAGAACAACTAGGAAATGTACCAGACAACTTTATTATTCGCAATTATGTTCCTCAATTAGACGTACTTCGTCATACGGATGTCTTTATAAGCCATTGTGGTATGAATAGTACAAGCGAATCACTTTATTTCGAAGTGCCCCTAGTTATGCTACCAATGATGAATGATCAACCTATAGTTGCCCAGCGAGTAAAAGAACTTGGAGCAGGTATTATATTAGATGTTCAACAACTAACAGTTGAAAATCTAAAACAAGCCGTTAGTGATGTTTTCAAAAATCCAATTTATAAGGAAAATGCAAAAAAAATTAGTCGATCATTCCGTGATGCAGGCGGGTATGCCAAAGCAGCTGATGAGGTTTTCAAATTCACTCGTTTAAATAATTGTTTTAATTCTTGTCCAGAAAAAGGCACTACTTTTTAGCAGTGCCTTTTTCTCTATTTATTTCATATCGAAAACGTTAAGTTTATTAATTAACCCCATTAAACTAGGTAATAACATTGGCATAGCTATTAAAATAAGCAATAGCAGCCCGATTATAACAACAGATGCTACTTGAATGGGTGTTAGGCATTAAAGGAGCAAATGTATCTCCTAAAATGAGAGCAGCGAATAATACAACCCCGCCGATGTAACAGGAGACTTTCACGATTCGTGTTGCTAAATCTCCTTTCAACTCATTATATCATCAGGAAGATACTGTAATCCACTGTCACAATCAGAATAAAACTAAAGAACGGAACATTTTAACTTAGACTATCTACATTTAAACATGTGAACTATCAACTCACTTATACCAAGTGATACAAAACACACTAAAATCAATGATCCATCAAAAAATATGAAATGAAAAACAAGTCGTATGATAACCATTAGAACCAGTCCGATACCAATTAACATAATCGTTGCACAAATGCGAAAAAATTAATCACTATCAAAATTCATGAAATTAAGTTATGAAAGAAAAAATTCAGCTTAATCCTAAAATCCCCTAATGGAATTATTTAATTTCTCATAAATGGATAATAGGTGTTGCCGTTCTTCGTCTGTTAATTTTTCAAACAAATCTATGCGGATTGCTTTTCCTTCCTCATGCGCTTTCTTAATCATATCAATTCCTTTATCCGTAATAGCTAAATAAACAATTCTACGATCGTCATCATCTACAAGCCGAGTGGCTAACTTTTTCTTCACGAGTTTTTCTGATAAATGAGTTAAAGTAGCGGGCGTCAATCCTAAAGTTTTCGCGATATCCGATGGGCGGCTTTTTCCATTTTCTTTAAGATGGCCCAGTACAAGAATGTGGGAAATACCAAGGTTTTCTTTGAACATTTTATTCCATTGAATAATTAAATGGTTTGTGACCTGGTTCATGGAATGAATGAGTAAAAAGATGCTTTTTTCTTTCATATGCTTATATCCCTGCTTTCTGTAATAGGAAAAGCCCCATAGTGTATAGGGGCTTTCACTTTATATAGACTATTTTATTGGGCAGAAAATCCACCGTCAATGACTAATTCTGCACCAGTAATAAATGAGGCTTCGTCAGATGCTAAGAATAAGGCTGCATTCGCAATATCTTCAGGTTGACCTAATCGTTGAAGCGGTATTGCTTGAATTAAGTGATCAAGAAGCTCTTTTGATGTTTCTAACGATTTTGTCATTGGCGTTTCAATAACCCCCGGGAATAGAGTGTTTACGCGTACTCCTTGACGCCCAAAAGTTGTTGCAGCTGCCTTAGATACAGAACGAACAGCACCTTTAGACGCTGAATAATGATTAAAGCCTTGACCGATCTGAGCTGTATAAGAAGAGATGTTCACGATTGAACCTTTCTTTTGTGCTGCCATATAAGGAGCAATATGTTTCATACCAGCAAATGGGCCAAAGCCATTAATAGACAGCATTTTTTCCCAATCATCAATACTAATCTCTTTATATGGTTTTTCTGATGAAATATCCGCATTGTTCACGAGAATATCAATTTTTCCGAAACGGTTGTTCACTTCTTTAGCCAGTGCCTGCCATTCTTCTTCTGAAGCAACATTTAGCTTCATTCCGTATACGTTTTCTTTTTGACTTATTTTTTTAAGCGAGGCCTCGTTAATATCTGCAGCAATGACGATTGCTCCTTCTTGACTAAATCGTTCAACCATACGCTCACCAATACCTGATGCTCCCCCTGTAATAATTGCTACTTTATTATCTAATCTTCCCATATTTAATTCCTCCTTTAACGTAATTTGACACTTCCACCATCTACCATTAATGTTTGACCCGTCATATAATCCGAATCATTGCTTGCTAAAAATACAGCCACTCTACCGATATCTTGTTCTGGATCTCCAAGGCGACGTAGCGGAATTTTGTTAATCATTGCATCGTATAATTTCGGATCATTTTGGCGCCATTGTTCAACGCCTGGAGTAAGTGCAATAGGTGAAATTAAGTTGACGTTAATACCATCTGGCCCCCATTCGTTTGCTGCAACACGAGAAATTCCACGAATTGCTTCTTTTGCTGCTGCCTAAGAAGTTTGTGTAGGTTGTCCATCCAGTCCAGCTCCAGAAGCAAAGTTAATCACCTTACCTTGAGATTTCTTTAATTCAGGATAAGCAGCTTTCATAAAATTGAAAGTGGGATAAAAACCCGTTCCAAAAGACAAATCAAAGTGTTCTAATGCTGTTTCAACGAAAGGAACCTGTCTTGATACATGTGCATTATTAACTAAAATATCCAATCCACCAAATTTTCTAACAACCTCATTAACAATTTCATCGATGTTTTCTTTTATGATGATATCTTTTATAAAAAGTAAGCCTTCTGTGTATTTGTTAACTTCAGCTAAAGTTTCTTTTCCATTTTTCTCATTCACATCGACAATAGCAATATGAGCCCCTTCTTTGGCCATCGCTAGGGCTACGCCTCTGCCAATACCAGAAGCACTGCGAGTTACAATTCCTACTTTTCTTTGTAATCTCATTAGAATTACCTCTCTTCAAAATAAATTAGCCAACTAAATATTTTACGTCTAAATATTTGACATCTAAATATTAACAAACTATAAGATGGATTGCAAAGATATATATTAAATTTCGAATGTATGGATTTACTTATTTATAAGTAGTCATACGCTATATTGCGCACGATTATTAAGTTAAGGAATAATAAAGCTACAGGAGAGATTTGCTTCTTCTCTACTGTTATAATACGAGGATTACAAATACGAGAAGCGTTGCTGCTTGTAATTTGGTATCAGTACCAATCGCCTTAAGGATATAAATATTGTGTTCGGAAAAAATAAAATTCTCTTGATCGTTCATCAAGTTTTGTTGCAAAGTTTTCTAAATGAGGCTTCACCCTAGAAAAAGAAGCAAGGAGAGTCACAAATGCGATATTTTAAAGATAAACAGTTCAAGAAAAATGTTATGTTAGTAGTTATTAGCTATTACTGTTGTTTTTCTTTCAGTTATCAGGATATGTATCTGAAATATTGAAGGAACGTGGTGTTTCGATTCACCCTCCCCCCAACATGCACTGCTGTTGCGACGTTAATCCCTTGTTCAATTATCCTCATGGAAAAACCCTCCAAAAATTTCATGCCATCTTATTATTAACTTCCCTGCCTGTATGAACCACAAGATCTTAATTCAATACCGTTTCAACTTTCATTTTATCCTTTTTCTACTTTCAATTTCGTGCATATTTTGGTGCTTTTTACTTAATAAGGAACAATCATGACACAGTGTCATTTTTAACATTATATATGACACTGTGTCATATATAATGTTTCTTGCGCTTAATTATGACACAGTGTCACTTTTTTATGAAGGAGATTCATTATGCCGAAACAAACGTTTTTTCACTTATCTAAAGATAAACAGGACATATTAATCCAATCTGCAAAAGAAGAATTTTCGAGGGTACCATTACATGAAGCATCGATTGCAAATATTATCAAAAATGCAGGAATCCCTAGAGGCAGTTTTTATCAATATTTTGATAATAAAGAAGATCTATTCTTTTATCTATTAGATCAACTATCTCAAAAAAATCATGAGCAGTTTATTTCCATTTTGAAAGAAAAAGACGGTGATTTATTTGAGACGTTTATTGGGATCTTCAGATTTATGGTGAAATGCCATAGAGAAGCTGAACAAAAAAAATTTTTTAAAAATGTCTTTTTAAACATGAACTATAAACAGGAAAAAGCATTAGCAAATAATATTTATCAGGAGAATCAGAAAAATCAGTATTTAAGTACAATTAATTTAATTAATCGAGAAAAATTGAATATTCAAGATGAACGCGAACTCCAGCATGTCATGAAAATCATAAGTGCTATCACCTTTCAAAACCTTATTCAAGTGTTTGAAAAGGATTCAATTGATGAAGAAGCTTTACGAAATTATATGGAACAAATAGAGTTGCTAAAAAGAGGGCTTCAAAAGAAAGAGCACTAATGAATCCACTTAATGGAACGAAAAAGAATCGATTGATTTGGAAAAGATTATAGAAAGACCAAAAAACTAGGAATCCATGCATAACTATGTAAACAACTTAAATTCCTAGATATGTCGAATAATGAATGCACGAATAGTTCTTGATGAAATTTTATAAAAGGAGATAAATATATGCAAACAGATTTACAACAAAAGAAACCGCCTTATTTAATAATTGCAATCTTATTTGTCGGAGCGTTTGTTTCTTTTTTAAACAATTCGTTATTAAATGTGGCACTGCCTTCCATCATGGTAGATTTAGATATTAAAAATTATTCAACAATACAGTGGCTTGCAACTGGTTATATGCTTGTCAGTGGTGTCTTAATTCCAGCATCAGCCTTTTTATTAACACGGTTTTCGAACCGGAGCTTATATCTGACATCAATGGTTATTTTTACTTTAGGTACTGCATTAGCAGCCTTTGCACCAAACTTCGGTGTCCTACTTACTGGTCGTATGATCCAAGCAGCAGGCTCTTCAGTAATGGGACCTTTATTGATGAATATTATGCTTGTCAGCTTCCCGCGTGAAAAGCGTGGTACAGCTATGGGCGTTTTCGGTTTAGTGATGATCACTGCCCCTGCCATTGGACCAACATTATCAGGCTATATTGTCGAGCACTATGACTGGCGTTTACTATTCGAAATGATATTACCATTAGCTGTTATTACTCTTTTATTAGCGGTTTGGAAACTTGAGAATTTGATGGAACAAAATAAAAACGCGAAGCTAGATTACGTATCAGTTATCTTATCTTCAATCGGTTTTGGTGGCTTATTGTATGGTTTTAGTGCTGCAAGCTCAGATGGCTGGACTGATTCCATTGTTTTAACAACTCTAATTGTTGGTGCGATTGCTTTAATCGCCTTCATCTATCGTCAATTGAAAATGGAAGAACCATTATTAGATTTGCGTGTATATAAGTACCCGATGTTTGCACTCGGTTCTGTGATCGCCATTGTCAATGCAGTCGCAATGTTTTCTGGGATGATATTAACACCAGCATATGTACAAAATGTAAGAGGAATTTCACCGCTTGATTCAGGGTTAATGATGCTACCAGGTGCGATTATTATGGGATTGATGTCACCAATTACAGGTAAGCTATTCGATAAATTTGGTCCTCGTCTTCTTGCTGTAGTAGGACTTGCCATCACCGCTGTGTCAACTTACATGCTAGCACATTTACAAATTGACTCTAGTCACACCTATATCATTCTCGTCTACACATTGCGCATGTTCGGAATGTCGATGGTGATGATGCCAATTATGACAAATGGATTGAATCAATTGCCAACAAGATTAAATCCACATGGTACTGCCGTTAATAATACCGCCCAGCAAGTGTCTGGCTCGATCGGGACAGCAGTCCTTGTTACCATAATGAACTCAGTAACTAAAACAGAAGCTGAAAGTCTAATGACTGGTGTTGACCCAACAGCGATGACGACCGCTGCTCAAGCGTTGTTAACACAGAAAGCTTTATTAGCTGGTATCCAATATTCATTCTATGTGGCATTAGGAATTAATATTGTTGCACTGTTATTAGCCTTGTTTGTGAAACGTGTTGATACAAGTAAGGAAGCTGTTAGGAAATTGAATCAGCAAGGGAATAAGCAGATTCAATCTGAGACTGTTTAAAGCATGAAATTTGGTCAGTATCATTATGCGTGTTTGATAAAGTTATAAGACTATCTAACATACAATATTATCAATTTTAAAAAACCTTGAAAGGTAAATGTCTATCAAGGTTAACTTATTAAAAAACCCCCTATTTTCAAAATGTAATTTCGAAAAAGGGGGTTTTTGATGTTTTTGTCTTTTTATCACAACATACAAGCATTAATCCATTAATGGAATCCTATATATTGTAGAATAAAGATATAAAAAAGTTGCTTAGACTTTCTTGTTAATATAAGATGATATGCAAGTAAATATCCAGAAGAAGTATCTGGAACAATCCTTTTAGACCCAGTTCGCGAAGATCAAAATAAGAAGACCGTTCCATTATTTAATAAGGAAGTTCAGGAAGAGTATTTAGGACAATAAGGTGTGGAAGCTTCGTTAAATGAATTTGAAGAAAGTCTGTAACAGGTAAGAGGAACAACACTTGAAAATTTTGATCTTCAGCAGTATTTACAAAAAAGGGAAACGAAACTGGTGCAAAGGTTGCAGTTGGTGAACCTTCAACCAATAGAATAAATCGCTCATATAATAAACAATTTACCGCATAATCTGGCCGACCCTTATATTCAACTAAAGGGAATATACTAAATTGATTATTTGTAATAAATCCTTCAATTTGAGCACAGGAAATGGTCGAGGATATTGAGAAGATTACGACGAGTACGAAAAAACTCCTCAGATTCATTTGAGGATATAGCAGGGTTCAAACTTATAGACCTACTTGAGTACATTGCTGATAATGCCAAATTCTATAAAGTAGTTCTTGGTTCTAGACGAACACCGATTTTTACAGAACGTTTGCTAAATACACTTTCGGACAAAATAGTAGAGAGAACGGAAAATAACGCTTTTCTCACTACTAAAGGTATTTCAAAAGATATTGCTATCTGGCATGGTTCCTCAGCTTTAATCGGAACTATTGTAGCTTGGTTACGTGAGGATATGCCTTATACTCCACAATTTCTTGCTAAGCAGTTATCAATACTTTTTAGATTGGGAAATAAATAGGGGTCCCGCTGCACTTAAGCGTTTTAACAAAAGAAAAAACAGAAAAGAAAAAGGAGCGTTTTTCTCCTTTCAGACAAAAAGCTACGACGAAAGAAACTTAACTATATAAATTTCTACCACTAAAAAAGAATCTTCGCAGCAAGCGTGAAGATTCTTTTTCAATTTATGGTACGAGACGCGTACAATCTCTCGGAAATGCACTCGCTTCACGAACATTCGATAGTTCTAAAAATTTATACACAAGCCTTTCTAATCCAATTCCAAAACCGCCATGTGGCGGGCAACCATACCGAAATGTATCCATATACGACTGAAATTTTTCATGATGTAATCCTTTTTCTTTAAAAGAAGTAAGTAACATATCGTAATCATGAATGCGCTGCGCACCTGACGTAATTTCTAACCCTTTATACAATAAGTCAAAAGAATCTGTAACTGCTTGATTTTCTTTATTTGGCATCGTGTACATCGGTCTTGCTTCTTTCGGATAATGTGTGATGAAGACAAAATCACTACCGTATACTTCCTTCACATATTTTCCAATCAACTTTTCACCTTCTGTATCTAAATCCCCTACTGGTGATTCTTTATGGTACTTTGTTTTCAAAATACGCTGCGCCTCTGTCAGTGTAACCTTTGGAATTTCCGTAGTGATAGGAACTGTAACTTGCAGCAGCTGTAATTCTTTTTCACATTCTTGTTCTACCTTTTCAAACATATAACGTAGAACATCCTTTTCTAATTTCATCACCTCATGAAAATCATGAATAAACCCAAGTTCTACATCTAAAGATATATATTCATTCAAATGACGGGAAGAGTTGTGATGCTCCGCACGATAAACAGGGGCAATTTCAAAAACGCGTTCCAATCCACCTGCGACCATCATTTGTTTATAAAATTGTGGAGATTGAGCTAAATACGCTTCTTTTTGAAAATATGGAAGCTTAAAAACATTTGCGCCACCTTCTGCTCCTTGCGAAACAATTTTGGGTGTAAAAATACGTGTGAAATCGTTCTCTATTAGAAATTCACTAAATGCCTGAACAAGCATAGATTGGATTGTAAAAATCGCTTGAATTCGTTCATGCCGAAGCGATACGACGCGCTCATTTAACATTTGATCTAAACCGACTTGCAATTTTCTTTTATTCACTTCAAAAGGAAGTGAATCAGAGGTATTTAACACTTTTACTTCTTCTACAAGCAGTTCCACGCCTAATTCTGTTTTTGTGGTCTCCACAAGTTCACCAATAATTTGAACAACACTTTCTACATCTACTTTATATCCAGCTAAGTCCTTTTCTAACACACATTGGATGACACCTGTTCGGTCACGTAATAATAAAAAACTGACATTCCCCAAATGACGAATTTTTTTTACCCAACCTT
The DNA here is from genome assembly GCF_050768835.1 of Bacillus pfraonensis. Taxonomy (NCBI): domain Bacteria; kingdom Bacillati; phylum Bacillota; class Bacilli; order Caryophanales; family Bacillaceae; genus Bacillus; species Bacillus pfraonensis. The sequence continues at coordinate 218,752 of NZ_JAHCDO010000001.1, forward strand.
GTAGTAAAACCACCTTTTTACTAGACATTTTGCATTCACGAACGAGTGACCGCTTCATTGTTTCGCTCATAATTTCTTCCTCCTATGTTCTCAAATTTATTTACATTATTGTTGTCATCGTCGTCATCCACGGCCACTCACCTCCTTTCAAAGAATACAAAAATCCGCCCCTATAAATAGGGACGGATTTTTCCGCGGTACCACCCAAATTGTCATCATGACCATCTTAAACCTGATAACGGTAGGTACCGTTTGCTTTTACTAATCATCACGTTCAAAGCAACGCTCACAGGTGTCTTTCCATCATGCGGTATCGCAATCTTTTCAGCAGTCGATTGCTCTCTGTAGACCCTTGCACCATGTACTTTTCCTGTTCATCACTTTTTATATTTACAGAGTATTCTATTCCTTTAAAAGAAAAAACGCAAGTGTTTTTTCTTTATTTTCTGATTTTAATTTCAATTCCATTTTCTTCTACTACTATCCCTCGTAACCTTGTCACTAATACAACATCATTTTCATTTGCTACTTCTTCAATTTCTTTTACTATATCCTTTTTATTTAAAAACATCCGTACATTATCTTTTGAATCCTTTTTATATGCAGCTTCTGCAATTTTCTCTGTAAGCTTTCCATTCTCCAATTTTTTCATTTCATTACATAGCGCCTTGCCTTTTCACGCATATTATTAGTAAATTTATTTTGGAGGTCTATACATGAGAAAAATTTTAAGTTTCTCGCTATTACTATTATGCTTGATTACACCAAATCAAGCATCCGCTTATTCTCCACAATCTTTACCTGTCTCACAACATTCAAAACAATGGAAGGTCAATATTGAGGAAGTAAAGAAAACAGACAAAGACATGTTACAACCTAAAAAAGGTGTTTTTCACACATATCACTTCTCATTACAAAACATCGGAAAAGATGAAGTTTATAACGTTCAAGTAGAAGTGTTTCGAAATGAACCAAAAACAGAGACAAAATATGAACTATTTTCTTTAAAAGAAGCTCGATTAGCAAGCGAAAAAACAGGATTTGAACATGCGAATTTTCCTGTTTCTACAAAAGCAGACGAAGTAGATGTCATGATTACATGGCAAGAGCATCCTTTCCGTGCAATGCGAAATGGTCAGAAAGTGGAAGGAAGAAAATTTAAAGAACATTTTGTTTTTAAGGAAACTAAAAAACAACTTCCTTAAGAAAAGAGTCGCGATTCTTCATGTAGTCGCGACTCTTTTCTTATTACCAATATTAATTTGTACTAATTCCTCGTGCTGCCCAAATCCGATCGATTTCAGCCGCATGTTGTCCTCCGTATAAAAGAGCATCTGCCTGCTTAATCGCTTTTGCCCCATCACGGAATGTCGCATTTGGCGTTAATGACCAATGTGATTGTAAAATAATTTTTGTCGCTACATCACGGCCAAAAGCTTGCGCCATTTCGTATTCTCCTTGCGCCCAAATTTCTCCATCTGCATGTACTTCATTTTGCACATCTCTTGGGTACACTTTATTATTATCTAATCGGCGTAAGCATGTTGGATTTGAATTGGAATAAGAAGCCGCATCCCATTCTCCTACGCAGGCTTTACCATATCCTGTCGTTGATGCAGCATCCTCATAAGTTGCACCTAAGAAATCACCAAATCCTTCTCCCATCGCCCCGCCTTCTGCAGAGTTTCCAAATCCCGGAACTTGATTATCTTGAATCGAATGCCCATATTCATGTGCGATAATTCCTGCATCCTCAGCATCATCTACTCCACCCGTTCCGAATGTTAAAGCTTCCGTTGATGGCGAATAGAAAGAATTATCAGCTGTCGTTCCATTCACATTTACTTTAATTGAGCGATTGTTAATATTTTTAAAACCTATTTGCTGAATATATCGTTGTAAAGTATCAATATGGTAATATGCCATTACATCTTCAAAACTATCATTAGAACGAGTGTAATTAAATTGAAGAGTTGAAGACTTTGTTTTTGCCTTTGAAGAAATTGTGACATAATCTCCAATTAAAAAGCCAGTTCCATTCAAACCTTTTAAAGTAACCGTTTTTAATTGATTATTTAATTCTACTGAATCTTTATCATTATTATCCTTTAATCCAGTTAAACTACCACTTGATACAACAGGATTAGGCAAGAATACTTTTCCTGTCCCCTCTGCTTTCCGGTTTATATCAACCTTTTTAATTAACTTTCCACTCTCAGCATCAATAAATGTTTCCCACGCACCAAATGGTTGATTGGAATGGACTACAACTCGGTATACCGGAATAGCAACTCCTTCTTCAATGACATACCCAAATTCATTCATTGTTGGAGCCCATAAATTTTGTTCACTTTCTCCGCCGACATATGCCATTGATTTTTGTTCTGCATCTTTTTCACTAATCTTTTGCTTTATTTCTTTCACACTCTGAACAGGCTGATAATCAGAAACTGCAAGTAATCCTTGACCTTTTCCATTAAGAGTTACAGTTATTTGTCTTGAAAATACGGGAGCACCATTTACTACTTGTTGAAATCTAACATATGAAGCTACCTGTGTATCCGTTGTTGAAATATACTGTAAGTCTGATAGATCCGGCTTTAATAAGTATTGGGCGGCATTCGCTTTTAAATATTCGGCTGCTTTTTCCTGAGGAGAATACCTATCTATCTTTACTTGTTTCTCTTCCACCGCGGAAACAGTCGATACTGTCCCTAGTACTAACGGTATTGCCGCAGCAATTGCCACTACTCTTTTTTTCAACATTCGAATCACTCTCCACTCTCTTTAATAAATTTTGAATGTACGAGTAATTCTATAAGGTTGATTATATTACCTTTCTCTTTTCCATAAGAATAGATAAAGTAATATTTTCTCAATATTTGTGTATGAAAGGAATAAATACTTTCGAAAAATATAAATCACTATGAGTATTTAGAGATTTATGATATTTAGTTATTTGCCATAATCAATCGTAATACAAAAATCACGTCATTACTGAGAAAACAAATAAAATCCTGTATGATTCATACAGGATTTTGTAATTTCACTTTCTATCACATACTACTTTTTGTGAATTAGCTAGACGGACTTAATTTGATTCGAACCTTTTTCTCTCCTAAAGAAATTTCATCATTTTCTTGTGATAATGCTTGAAACGTAAATTGTTTTACTAACAAGTTTTCTTCTAATAGACCTTTATGCTTCATTAATGTGTTTTGCAATTCAGCGTCTGTATCCAAAATAACATCTACTCGTAAATTAACTGGTAAATTCAACTGTTTTCGATACTCTTGAACAGCTCGGATAAATTCTCGTGCTACTCCTTCTTGTAACAATTCATCTGTCACATTTGTATCTAACATAACTGTATATTGTCCATTTGTCGTATTAGAAAATCCTGCTTTTGGTACCTTTTCTACTAATACATCTTCAGCTGTTACTGTAATTTCTTCTCCTGAGACAAGCTTACACATTGCTTTTTCATCTACAATAAAGCTTTGTACTTCTTCTTGCGATAATTGTTTTAACCACTGATTTACAGCATTGACGTTCTTCCCAAACTTCGGTCCTGCTGTCTTAAAATTCAGCTTTAATTGATACGATGTATACTTCGTTTCATCTAATTCTACATGAAATGCTTTTACATTCAGCTCATCCATTACAATATCACGATAAGATTCCCAGTCCACTTTCTGCTCATGATGATCAAGTAATACAAGTTCAGCTAATGGTTGTTTTACTTTTAATGTATGTTGATTTCGGTTGCTACGTCCGAGTTCGACAACTTGTAAAACAGCATCCATTTCTTGTTCTAACTTTGTTTGAATAACTGTTTCATCTACTGCTGGATAATCTGTTACATGAACACTACTTCCTTCTAAGTTCAGATGAATATCGTCCGCTACAAACGGAGTAAACGGAGCAAGTAACTTACTAAGTGTAACAAGCACTTCATGCAGTGTTTCATATGCTGCTGCCTTTTCAGGATTCATATCAGGCTCCCAAAAACGATTGCGAGAACGTCTCACATACCAATTACTAACCTCATCTACAAGAGCCGCAATTTCACGAGCTGCATTTGTAAATTGATACTCGTCTAATGCAATTCTTACTTTTTTCGTTGTACTGTGAAGACGTGATAACACCCACTCATCTAATTTCGTTCTCTTAACCTCATACTCCCCTTTTGGATTGTATTCATCTAGGTTGGCGTATAAAACATAAAAACTATATACGTTAACAAGCGTATCTACAAGTTTTGATTTCGCTTCTTGCACTGTTCTTTCCGAAAAGCGCTTTGCATTCCATGGCGCACTATCAACAAGGAGAGCCCATCTTAATGCATCTGCACCAAACTTTTCAACTAACTCTACTGGATCTAGTGCATTCCCCTTACTTTTAGACATTTTCTGTCCTTGTTCATCTAGCACATGTCCAAGAGATAACACACGTTTATATGGTACTTTTCCAGTATATAAAGCCGCTACTGCCAATAAGCTATAAAACCAACCACGCGTTTGATCAACACCTTCGGCAATTACATCTGCTGGAAATTGTTCCTCAAAAAGCTCTTTATTTTCAAACGGATAATGATACTGTGCAAACGGCATTGAACCGCTATCAAACCAAACATCAATTACTTCTGGCGTACGAGTCATTGAATTGCCACATTTTTCACAGCATACTTTCACTTCATCTACATACGGCTTATGAAGCTCTAAATTTTCAACTGTCTGCCCTACGCTATGCTTTCTTAATTCATCGATACTCTTCGGTGCGAATTGATGATCACAGTTTTCGCATTCCCATACATTTAACGGTGTTCCCCAGTATCGTTTCCGGCTAATATTCCAGTCCACCATATTCTCTAAAAATTTCCCAAATCGCCCGTGTTTCATATGATCTGGATACCATGTGACTGCATCATTATTTTGTAAGAAAGTCTCTTTAATCTCAGTTGTCCGAATGAACCAGCTTTCTCCAGCATAATACAGGAGTGGTGAATCACAGCGCCAGCAATGCGGATAACTATGTTCATATTTCTCCTTATGGTATAGCAAGCCTTCTCCAGCTAAATAACGAACAATATCAACATCACATTCTTTCACAAACTTACCTTGTAAAAACGGAACAGCGTCCGTATACTTACCTTGCTCATCCACAACATGCAGGAACGATACTCCTTGATTTTGCACCACTTTATAATCATCTTCTCCATAAGCTGGTGCGATATGAACAAGCCCCGTTCCGCTATCTTCTGTAACAAAGTCTGCTGAAATAACACGGTATCCATTCGTAACTTCATCCATAGGAAATGGTGCTACGTATGAAGTACCTACTAATTCTTCTCCTTTATGAGTAGATAATACTTGATAGCCATCTTTTAATACATCATTTACACGCTCTTTTGCGACAATATAAACAGTTTCATCTTTCTCTGCTTTCACATATTCCATATTTGGATGTACAGCAAGTGCTACATTAGCAGGCAACGTCCACGGCGTCGTTGTCCAGCCAAGAAAATATTCATTTTCACTACTTAGTACTTTAAATTTCACAGTTGCACTTAAATCTTTTACTGTTTTATATCCTTGCGCCACTTCATGTGAACTAAGTGATGTTTGGCAACTTGGGCAATATGGAGACACTCGGTGCCCTTTATATAGGAGCCCTTTTTCATGAATTGTTCCAAGAATATGCCATACGCTCTCGATATAAGGGTTCTCCAACGTTACGTACGGGTCATCCATATCGACCCAATATCCGATGCTCTCAGTAAATTCACGCCACTGCTTCTCATACGTAAATACACTTTCCTTACATTTTTGAATAAATGGTTCAATTCCGTATTCTTCAATCTCATGTTTACCAGAGATACCAAGCTGTTTTTCAACTCCTAATTCTACCGGTAATCCATGTGTATCCCAGCCAGCTTTTCGAAGTACTTTATATCCAGTCATTGTTTTATATCTTGCTACTAAATCTTTAATTGTCCGTCCAAGCGCATGTCCCACGTGTGGCAATCCATTTGCAGTTGGTGGCCCTTCATAAAAAACGAAAGATTGTGCACCTTCACGATTTCGAATGGATTGCTCAAAGATATTCTGCTTGTTCCACTGCTTGCGAATTCGTGTTTCTCTCCCTACAGCTGATTCTTTTACATCTACCTTCTCCATTTACAATCACTCCTTTGAAATTTTGTAAAAGCACACAAAAAACCCGTCCCTATAAGTAGGGACGGGTTTACCCGCGTTACCACCCTAATTCTATTAGCATCTTCACCAATAGCACTTAGCAACGTACTACCATACGCGTTCTTTGTAACGGTAGACATCCGTCCGAGCTTACTTTATTCAGCCACGGCTCCTCGGAGATGATTTTCAAATAAAGTCTGTACACCGACTTTCAGCACAGTGCCGGCTCTCTGGAGAACAGTACGATATTTTACTCTTTCTCGTCTTCAGATTTGTATACTTTTATTAACAGTTATTTTATTCCATAAAATATATAATTGTCAATCAATTCAAAAATATTTTTTCATTTTCTTCCTCGTTCTCGAATTTTAAACATCGTGAAAAATTTCTATTTCTTTATCCCGCATTAACGGACAATAAGACTCCACTGATTAAAGTTTCACTTTATCGTTTCCCATACTTCCGCTAAATCTTCATCTTCTTCCGCAAGTTCTGCAAAAAATCCAGTTTCATCTTCATGAAGAACCGTTTCAAGTTCTGCTTTCGCCTCAGTATTTCTCTTTAAAACAGCTAAATAACATGCTCTATTGTATCGAACTAACAAATCCGAAGAACCGAAAGCTATTATATGATTTGTTAGTGCTTCTGCCTTTTCTGTTTTTCCAATCTGATGATAAGACGCTGCTAAAGCGAGAAATATTCCATTATCTTTTGGATGATGCACGACTCCTTTTTCTAGCATTGGAATAGAATCTTCAAATCTTGCTTCACTTTGATAGATTTCCGCTAAAGCAAGGAATGCACGGCTCACAAAAGGCATTCTTTCAATTAATTGTAAACAAATCTTTTCTGCCTGTTTTTCTTCCCCCAACATGAATAGAACATTTGAATGTAATAACAGAATGTCATAATCATTTGGCTCTTCTCTAATCATCTGCTTTATGAATTCAAGAGCATCTCTTAACATTTCTTCATTTTCATTCCTATATTCAATAAGAAGATTTACAAGTTGCCTTGCCGTGCTAACATTCCAAATGTTTTCTAATGATGTTTGCAATACATCTATCGCTTCTGTAATCATATTTCCATTTTCATAAAATATCGCTAAACGCTGCGCTGCCATACTATTTCTAGCATTTAATTTTAAAGAGATTTCAAATAGATCAATTACAGTTGTAATAAGCGAAATTTCTTTCGCACGGTTTTTCATTCGATAAAACGCTCTTGTAAAAATTGATTTCTTCGGCTCTTCATTTTGTTGTTGTGCAGTTAGCCTCTCAGCAAGTACAGATCCAGCGTACATAAATGCCGTACTTCTTTCTTTTTTCTTAACGGGCAACAAATGAAGAGAATCTCGTATTTGAGATAATTTCTGCTCCTGTTCCATTGCTTGAACATACACTTTAAATACACGCTCATTTTCAATGTCTTGTCTTATTAAACTTGTAACAAATGGAAGCACTTCAGAATCCCTATTTTTAACAAGTACTTTTGCATAGTGATATCGTACTTCTACATGTTCCTCATCCATTTGTAAAGCTTCTTCCACTAGCTCTTGTTCTTTCTCTCTCTCTTTCATGGCACCATATACATATGCAAGAGCATCTAAACGCCACATTTCATCTACTTTACCATCTAATTTATCTAACTTAGATAGAAGCTCTTTATGAAGACCATTTTCTACTGAAAGCTCTGCTAGATACTCCATATTTACAATCATCGGCTCTTGCAGCATTGCCTGAAGCATATGATATTGTTCTTTTAATCGATTTTCTTCTGCTTCATATATTTCCGCTAACTTCAAATGTACTCCTATAAAGTTTGCATCTATTTCTAAGCAAGTCTCATACGCATTTTTTGCCGATTCCAATTCCCCTAATGCCATAAGGGATTCACCGATGCGATAATACGGAAGCGTACTCGTTCTGTGCTTTATTGCCTGATTGTATCGTTTCATCGCTTGATCGTATTGTCCAAGAGATTCATATAAAATACCAGCATAACAGTCATACTCGACTACATCTGGTCTTTCTTTTCCTAGTTTTCTTAAAAATGTTATCCCACGTTGTACAAATGCCGTTCCTTCAACTCTATTTACATATTCTTCTAACATATTTGCTATATTATTTTTCAAACATCGGATACCATTTTCTAACTTAGACAACGCTATCTTTAATTGTTCTTCATTAGCTCCTAATTCAATTTCAGCATCCCATAACACCATTCCTGCATTCATTAAAAACTCATCATTTTGTTCAAATTGCTTTTCCATGCTAAAAATGTAACGTTTTGCATCATCATACTGTTCTTTTGCCACATAAATTTGAATCAAACCAAAATGAGAATAAACATCTCTATTATTCTCTTCTAAAGCACGTTTATATATTTTTTCAGCTTCTTCAAATTCATCATTTTGAAAATGTAAATCTCCTAATCGAACATATAATGACGTTGCTTCTTCACAATTTCCGATGCCCTGCAATAAAATTTCTTCTGCAGCCTTCTTATCTTCTAAATCTAATTCATATATTTCTGAGAGTTTCACATATGGATATGGTACTGTTTTATCTAATTGAATTGCAATGCGAAGTCCTTTAATTGCTAAATGCAATTTCTCTATTTGATGCGCACACCTGGCTCTTTCATACCATATATGCGCTTCATACTTATATTCTTTCAATAAATCATTAAACACTTCATATGCTTCTGCATAGCGCTCTAAATCCATTAAAATCAAGCCATGATTTACAAGAACAAATCTGTCCGGATGACGCCCGAGTGCAATTTGTGACATTTTCAATCCCTGTTCAGACTGATCGATATACATATATGATAATGCTAGAAAACTCCATGCGATTGGCTGGTCGGCATCTAATTGTAAAGATGAGCGGAAACTAGAAATAGCCGCTTCATACTCTTCTTTCTCTACAGAATAACGTCCATGTATAAAATGATACAACGCTTGGCTATTCTTTTTCTCGACACTTTGCAAGATATCACTAGCTCGCTCTAGATCTTGCATACGGATAAAGCATTGTGCACTATGGAGCTTAACAAAATCTGAATCAGGATATCTTTCCATTAACCTTTTGGCACAATGAAGAATAAATTCCTGATTCACTTCAACATCCATATGTTTAATTGTGTATAACCACGTGTACGGATTTTCGCTTGTCTCTTGTAAAAAAGATACGAGTTTTTCAATCCCTTGTTTATCCTGTTCTTCTAAATGATCTGTCAAGGAGAATAGCGTTCGGAAATATACATCTTCCTCTTCTAGTAAAAATGACAATTGTTCTCTTTTTTCCTTAGGAACAAATACAATAGATAAACCATCTGTGTAACGATATCTTTCCTGCAACTTTTCATATTCGATAAAAAGCGGCTCCAAAAAATTAGGATCTTGAACCGAAAAAGATTGTAACTGGTCATCATATCCAGAAAGAACTTGAACGTGGGATGCATGTTCAATATCTATACTTAATAAAACTGGAATATTTTGATCAAGTAATGCTTTATAGTTCTCTTTCGTTCCTTTAAAATAATGACAAACATAGCCCAGTTTTTCTAAATACATTACCGTGTCTGAAAACTTCGATCCTGTTACATCAAATATATGATGCGCGATTTCATCTTGTGTACGGCTTTCTCCCCATAAGCGGAGCATCATCTCCAAGCTCGCTGGAACACAATAATTATCTTTTTGTACGATTGGAACTAATGGTAATCTTACTTTTTTTCCAGCCCGGTATTTTTCTATATTATGATATAGCGACTTTCTTAAACACACTTCCGTTTTTAATAAAGCAAGTAAATCCTCAGTGTTATTCATTTTATATAACGCTTCTGCACGTAAATGTGTAAAATAAGTTTTATACGAATGATACGGCAATATCAGGTTGATCTTATCTATTACAGTCAGCATTTCCTCATAACACTGTAAATCTAGTAAATGTTTCACCTTTTCAAAATAAAAATACGGTACTTGCGGAAACTGGTCTATCGCATCGTTAATCAGTTGTAACGCTCGTTTCTGTTTCCCTTTATATGCATATAACTGTGATAATAAGTAAATCGCCAACTCTTCATTTTCCTTATGCTTCATCCCAGATAAAAGCGACTGCTCTGCTTTCTCCCATTCTCCTGTTTGTATATAAAAATAGCCCCATTTATCAAAAACTGGACGTGTACTATAACTCTCAGCTTTTTTCATATATAGGAATGCTTCTTCATTCTGTTTCATTTCTAAAAGGCATCTTACCAATGTAAAGTATGCTTTTGATAAAATATCAGAATCTATTTGATCTACCTTTGTATCTTCCAGCGCATCCTTTAATAATTTTTCAGCATCAAGTATTTTTCGGTCATCAATTAGCTCATCACAATATAAAGAGAGCGTTCTCATATTTGAGAATTTTTTATATGAATAGCGGATTAAAAAGGCACTATATTGGTGCATAAGCCCTTCATCTGTAAGGCGGATTAACGTATCAAATTCCTCAGTTGACAAAATCGAAGAAAGCCAATCTTTCACATAAGATAATGTATTCATTTTCCGTATGTTTGCAATTTCTTGATTCACATCTTTTAATCCATCTATAAATCGCTTTTCTTTCAGACATGTTTCTAATCTCCTAAATTCTAACATGCATTCACCTCAAGTAATTATTTTTATTACGCATCGTTGACCACTCCCACGGCTAAAGCTCGTGGGCTTTCCCGCTCACAAATTCTGTAAGTAGTATCCTTATCTGCTTTCTTAGATTTTACACAGTATATATAAGGTATTCAATAAAAACCTTATATAATTCTCAATAATAAACGATATCGTTTGAATTATTATTTAAAAATAAGAAAAATAACTATTTTTCCATGTATTTTATTTAATTTAATAAAATACAACCTTTTTATTAAGTTGATCATTATTTATCCAGCTTTAACGGGCTGTAATACTCCCACCTCAAAACTTAAGAGAATACGAAGAAGTTTAGATGGGAGATAAACAGTCCATAAAAGCCCGATTAGTGAGGGCTAACAATCAGTTGGGATGGAGAAACTCCCCACTGATTGAAGTTTCACTTTATATATCAAAATTTCCGAGGTGTTTGTATCCTATTTTACCGTCTTTGATTTCGTGGTTAGAGTCTTATTGCCCGTTAATGCAGGATAAAATAAACCCCATCCTTTTATTGACAAAACAAATATTTCCATATATATTGTAAATAAATACTAAACGTTTAGTATTCCACTTTTCCTATTTGAACGGAGGATATATATGACACGATTAATGGTACTAGGTTTACTCATGCAATATGGTCCTATGTCTGGATATGAATTACAGCAAGCTATGCAATCTGCACAAACTGATACTTGGGCAGGTGTTTTTCCCGCTTCGATTTATCATGCCTTAAAAAAAATGGATAAAGAAGGATTAGTAGAGCTTGATGCTGTTGAAAAAACAGGGAATCGTTCCAAAGCAATTTACAGTATTACGCCTGCTGGAAAAGATGAGTTTCATACACTCATGATTCAGTCATTCCAGCATTCTTCAGTTGCTTTCCCAACAGAGTTATATACAGCACTCACTTTCTTCGACGCAAATACTGTTTCTCTTGAACACATCTCATCCGCCTTACAAGATCAAAAAAAGAAAATTATGGAAATGTACAAAAATATGAAAGCTGGACAATCTATTAAAGAAAAAATGATAGAGATTCCAGAGCATGTAAGTCTTATCTTTGAAAATATTTATGAACAGTGCGAAATACAGCTACGTTTCATTGAAAAAATGGAAAAAATGTTATCTCGATTAGAAAATAAGAAGAACACGGAGGGAAATTGATGGAGGCTAGATTAAAAATGTCTCGTGTACAAAAAGCTTCATTATGGGTTGTAGCAGTGGCTGTCTTTACAGATATGCTCATCTACGGAATGATCGTCCCAATCTTACCACGGTACGCAGAAACCCTAGGTGCTTCCCAAACAGAGATTGGTTTTTTATTTGGTAGTTACGCGATTACTTTACTTCTCTCTACCCCCATTTTAGGAGTAGTTTCCGATAAGGTTGGAAGACGTCTTCCTATGATTCTAGGTTTATTTGGATTCGCAGCCGCAACCATTTTATTCGGACTTGCAAATAGCTTTTGGTTGCTTGTACTCGCAAGGATGTTACAAGGTATATCTGCCGCGGCAACATGGACAGCTGGATTAGCACTTCTAGCAGATGTGTTCCCTCTACAAGAACGTGGAAAAGCCATGGGTCTCGCTTTATCGGGACAAGCAGCTGGAATGCTCCTTGGGCCAACAATTGGCGGGGCGCTTTATCAATGGGGTGGTTATCATCTTCCCTTTATTATCGCTGCAAGTATTGCTCTCGTTGATGGTATATTACGAATGATATTACTTCCTAATGAACCAAAATCCAGCTCACACCAACGAATTAGCTATCGATCTATCTTGAATATGCATTCCCTATTTATTATGATCGGTATAATTATTCTAGGATCGGCCTTACCTAGCGCTTTAGAGCCAACTCTTCCTCTCTATTTACAAGACACCTTACACCTTAGCCCTGGAACAATTGGACTCTTATTTGCTGTTCCAACTCTCGCATATGGTTTTACAGCACCAATCATCGGTACACTGTCAACTAAAATTGGTAGAAAACAAACGATGGCAATAGGCATAGCTTTAGCTGCTTTATGTTTCCCATTTACAGCAATTGTTTCTCATACCGCCCTTGAAATATTTATACTCGCTATCCTTGGAATTAGTTTTAGTCTTTTACTAGCACCTGCTTTACCAGAACTTACATATCTTGCAGATAAAAATGGAATGCAAGCATATGGAATACTTTTTGCTATTTATAATACAGCCTACTCAATTGGTATGTTTTTCGGCCCGCTACTTAGTGGAAGTCTATCAGATTTATTTGGATTAACAAATGCTTTCTACATATTTAGTGTTGTTCTTTTCTGTTATCTGTGCTTATTTTTGTGGAAAATGAAAAAATGACATTAGGTTATAGCCGTAATTACAAAATCTATGGACGAAAACAATAAAAAAACCCGTGAATTATTCACGGGTTTCCCCTTTCGAAAAGCTAATCGCAATTGTTCCAGCACCTGCATGAACAGCAAAAGATATCGGAAGCGGATAAATTAGAAACTCCATTTCAGGAAATACTTCTCTAAAATAGGTGATCCATTCTTCTGCTCCTTCTTCATCATTCGCATGAAAAACATGTACTACTTTTGAAGTTTCTTTTTCAAGTTCATTTCGCATATATTCTTTGCATTTTTGTATTTTACGAACTTTCTTCTCTAACACAAGTTCGCCATGTTTTACTTCTAGAATTAGGTTTACACTTAGTAGACTGCCTAGTATAAATTGTACACCCTTCACACGTCCACTTGCATATAGACCTTTCAAATCTTTTGGAAATACATAGTAAGGACTACGCTCAGCATCTTGTATTGTTTTTTGTATATCTTGTAAAGTCATACCCTCATGGTATAACGTTTGTGCTTTTATTAAAAGTTCATCCATTGGATAACTTGTTGTTTCACTATCTATTACGATTAAAGGAAATCCTGCCATTTCTGCGGCAAGTTTCATATTTTGATAGGTACCACTTACTTTTCCGCTAATTGTGATAGCAAATCCTTCTTCATATTCTTCTTTACATTTTGAGAAAAGTGAAACCATCTCTCCTAAATTAGGTTGTGATGTGGTTACCGTTACACCTTCTTTTAACGCATCATAAACACGTTCACGAACACCTTCTTCACAATCTTTATAGGCTGTTCCATTTATAACAATTTCAATCGGTATAACAAAATTATCTTCACTTGTTGTAAAGTTTGCAGTTGTACTATCAGTAAACCAAGCAACACGCTTCATGTTGTTCCTCCCTTGTGTGCATCCTTTTCTTGAACTTTTCTCACAATTCTATCTATTCGAGTTATAAAAAGGACTCTGCTTGCTATAATAACAAGACTATCTCTGTTTTTCTATAGGAGATGGATGATTGGGGCAAAGTTTTCAAAATTAATATCGAATCGAATTGTATTCGTACACAATTTCGACATATTTATTTTTCGTACATACGCTTAAATTAAAAAACAAGGCTTCTAACACGTATACGAAGTTAGAAGCCTTATCTCATTTAAGGAAAACGAATTTAATAAAAATTCCTACTATCAGTGATAAAATTATATATATGACCACCAAAGAAAGAAAGGTTTCATTTGCATAAATCAACATAAATAATAAGGAGAGTATGAAAACGATGATTGGCATAACAAATATTTTTTGATTCTCCAATAAACAACTGAGCTTAATATAATCGTGAGCATTGGAAAGAGAATCAAAACTAAGAACATTGGATTACTAAATATGTCTGCCATTTTCTTAATTCCTCCGATACCGAAAATCGGCCATCATTTAAACAATTTAATAATGTTTTTAGCATATGTACCATTCACTTCATACCCCGATCCATGCTGTTCATTGGTACTCTCTACAAACATAACCTGCCTATTGTTTCCTTCTAACCACACTAAGAAATCTTGTTTATCTCCACCATTATATTTTAATGTCATTACAGCATTCATATTGTCCCGTGCTTCTTTGTCTATAAATACCTCTTTCTTTTTTGCATTTTGAAGACCATCAATGACGGTTTGCATAGTAGATTCGCTAGCTAGTTTTTTACTATTGTTTGTCTTTGCATTCTTTAACTCAATGGAAGCCACATCTTTATTTTCAAATTGTACAACTTTTGTTATAGTGGCTAGCGATGTAGCGTTCTCTTGCTCTTCCTTATCAGAAAAATTCGAGCAGCCTACAACACCTAAAAACAATGTACATACCATGCAAGAAGCTATTAATTTTTTCAAGTTTCTCGTCCCCGTTCCTAGTATTTATATAAAAAAATACACATCGACAATTTACCCTACATGAACAGGCAGTTTATCAAGTATTTCTTCTCTGGGTTCTTTTTATTTCCTGCATATAAATTATGTATTCACTATTTAATCTAAGTACACTTCTACATCTCATAAAAAAAGGATACTATGCATTTTATAAAACATAGTATCCTTTAGCATTTTTAAATTATAAAATTGTTTTACTTACATCTCTTCCGGAGCACCCATTCCAAGTAAACGTAATCCTTCTTTTAACACAATCGTTACTGCATAAACAAGTGCAAGTCTGCTTTCCTTCTCTTCATTATCCTCTAAAATACGAACATTTCCATAATATTTATTAAATGCTTGTGCAACATCTAACAAATATTTCGCAATATGTGAAGGTTCATTTTTAGAAAAGGCTGTTTCAATCACCTCTGGGAATCTATTCAATAATTTTATCGTACTCCAACTATGATCATCGTTTAACGCAAACGATCCTACTTCAAATTCAGCACTTTCTTTTCGTAAAATGGAGCAAGCACGTGCATGTGTATATTGAACATATGGCCCTGTTTCTCCTTCGAATTTCAGCATTTTTTCTAAAGAGAACTCAATATTATGCATACGTTCATTTTTCAAATCATGGAAAATGATTGCACCGACACCAACTTGTTTTGCAACTTCCTCTTTTTGCTTTAAGTCTGGATTCTTCTCTTCTATATTTTGCTTTGCAAGCGTAATCGCTTCTTCTAATACTTCCTCAAGTAATACAACTTTCCCCTTACGTGTGGATATTTTTTTACCATCTTTTAAAATGAGTCCAAATGGTACATGAGCCATACCATCTACCCAGTTATAACCGAGTTTCTTTAATACGGTGAAAAATTGTGTAAAGTGCAAGCTTTGCTCTGCTCCTACTACATATAGCGCTTTATCAAATTCATATGTGTTTTGACGATAGAGTGCCGCTGTTAAATCACGAGTTGCATAAAGCGTGGCTCCATCTGATTTTTTAATTAAACATGGCGGCATATCCTCTTCTTCTAAATTAACAACTTGTGCTCCATCTGATTCTTCTAATAATCCTTTTTCTTCTAAGATTTCAACAAAGTCATCCATTTTATCATTGTAAAAGGCTTCACCTTGGAAATTCGTAAATTCAACACCAAGCAGTTCATAAATGCGAGAGAACTCTTTTAAAGATTCGTGGCGGAACCAGTTCCATAAAAAGACCGCTTCTTCATCACCATCTTCTAATTTCTTAAACCATGCACGACCTTCTTCTTCTAGCTCTAGGTTCTCTTTTGCTTCTTCGTGGAAATGAACATATAACTTAAATAATTCACGAATTGGATCTTCTTTTACAAGCTCTTCATTTCCCCATTTTTTATATGCGGTAATTAATTTTCCAAACTGTGTTCCCCAATCACCAATATAATTGATTCCTACAACTTCATATCCACACTTTTCGGCGATATGTTTTAAAGAATTCCCAATCATCGTTGAACGTAAATGCCCCATGGAGAACGGTTTCGCGATATTTGGTGAAGAGTAATCGATTACTACTGTTTTTTCTCGCCCAAGATGCCCCAGTCCATATTCTTCTTTTTTAGCTAAAATCATTTTTAATACATCATCGCTTACTATGTGACGGTTAAAAAATACATTCACATATGGTCCAACTGCCTCCACTTTTGTAAAAAATGAATCGTTTAAGTTCTCAGCGATTTCTTTCGCGATCATTGCTGGTGCTTTTTTATATTGCTTGGCGAGCATGAAACAAGGGAATGCAGCATCTCCAAATTCATCTTGCTTCGGAGTTTCAATTAGACCTGTAATCTGTTCCAATGATAATTCTGATTCAATCACTTCAAATAAACTTTTTGCGAATTTAATTTTATATTCCATGTTGCTCCCTCCTTAGTTTTGAAAACACAAAAAACTCGTCTCTAAAAAAGAGACGAGTTATCACCCGTGGTACCACCCTTGTTGTTCCAAAGAACCACTTTCCCGTTTATAACGAGGACAGGGGGCCCCGGCTTACTCTACTATTCATTTCAAGCAGCGTCTCCGAAGTGCGCTTCATCCGTTTCTCCGTACTAGGCTCCCACCATCCCTAGCTCGCTTTACTTATAAAACAGACTACTCTCTTCATCTACGACATCATATATAATTGATTATTGCTTATTATACATCTTTTCAAACAATTAGCAAGGTTCAATTACACCAAAATGAAATTTTGCACTTTTTCGCTTATGAACAAAGAAGTTATGTCGTTCAAATCGTGTACTACGAAAATGATCTTTTAGAACAACACGTTTCCTAGCAACACGCTTTGCTTCTGCAATCGTTTCGTCTGTAATATCATTATACAAAGCAAAGTGCTTTAACCCTCGAATTCCATCAGATTCAATTACTGTTTCTTCAAACATCGGATCCAGATACACAACGTCATAACTATCGTCTTCGGAGTTCTTTAGGAAATCAAAATGTTCGGTTTGCTTCACTCTAATTCTACGCATTGCTTCATCAATTTCTGGTATTCCCGCACACCACTGCTTTAAACCTTTATTCATGATATAAGCCATATAGCGATTTCCTTCAAGCCCCGTTACAGATCCATCTTCTCCAACAACATAGCTTGCTACAATACTATCTGATGCCATACCAAGCGTACAATCTAACACCGTCATTCTTTTTTCTAATTTTGCAGCTTCTACGAATGGATCATGTTCTCCCCGCATTAATCTTTTCACACGAAACATTGCAGAATTAGGATGGAAAAAGAACGATTCTTCTGTACCTTTTGGATAAATTGCTAAACGATTCTTTCCTACAACAAGTACATCTTGTCCAAACTGCTCATGTAGTTTCACTACAGATATATCATTACGTACAACAAAAGAAGATTGTAATTCTTCTGCTACTTTTTTTGCATAAGTTGTCATTTCCTTATTTGTTCGTCCTGCTGTTGTTACAATCATCTTTTCACCTCAAATATAAAGAAAAAAGGGAGAATGACTCCCCCTTTTTTAGCAATGCTTTTCAAAAGCCTGTTCTAAGTTATTAATGATTTCTTCCATTGTTGCTCCTTCAATTTCATGACGATGAATGAAGTGAACAACTTCTTTTCCTTTTAATAACGCCATAGATGGTGAAGATGGTGGAATATCTCCGAAGTACTCACGCATTGTAGCTGTTGCGTCTTTATCTTGTCCTGCAAATACAGTTACAAGATGATCAGGTTGTTTTTCAGAACGTACAACCGCTTGACCAGCTGATGGACGAGCTAAGCCAGCTGCACAACCACAAACAGAGTTTACAACCACTAATGTTGTACCTGTCACATTTTCCATATATTCTGTTACAGCTTCTTCAGTAGTTAATTCTTCAAATCCAGCACGCACTAATTCTTGGCGCATTGGAATTACCATTTGACGCATATATTCTTCGTATGCATTTGACATCTTGTAATCTCTCCTTCAACTTTCATTCCAAATTCATCATATCACGCTCTTATAATAGGTGCAAAAGAAAGATAGCAATGTTTTCATTTTTTTGAAGGGATTTCACAAACCCCTTCATGGCAGTGTCCAACAGGTACAAGTTTTCTATTATTAGCAATATAATCATACACTTTATTTCCAAACCTAAGTAAAATAGATAATTTAATAAATGGTACCGCAAACCAGTATGACGGCACAGCCTTGGCTAATACATATACACTACCAATCCCATCATACCATTTATGATCGTTTAAAATGTAAAGTCGTTGTTCCATCTTTCCTTGCAGCTCTTTGGAAAGTTGATACTCCTCTACAACATCTTTATCACGAAAAGAAACAAACTCCACTGCACCTTTTCTATCAAGCTTCTTCGTACGCTCTGCCACTGCCATGCACATCGGACACAAACTATCGTAGAAAACGAGCATATGATTATTCTCCTTTACGAGACTCCGTCATTTGTTTCCAAACTGACCCTTTCGCTTCTTCTCCGCCTTCAATACGTTCTAACGCTAAACGAGCTTGCATTGCTACTTCGAACTCTGGATCATCTTGCGCAGCGCGCAGTGCTGGAATCGCACTTTCATCACCAAGTTCAAATAAAAACATCGCTGCACGCCAACGTACCAATTTACTTGGATCTTTAAGTGATTTAATCATCACAAACATCGCTGCTGGATCCCCTACATCTGATAAGCAATCACCAGCAGTACGGCGGACACTTACAGATCGATCTAGTAAAGCTTTATATAGCAATGGCAATACTTCATCACCTTTTACCATACCTAAGTACGCTGTTGCCAGGCGGCGGATCGATACTTTTTCATCTTCTAACGCTTTTTTCAATACAGGAATATCCTCTTCTGTGGGATCCATTTGTTCAAGCGCTGCATAACGATTTTTCCAATCAGGATCTGCCATCATTTCCTCTGTTACTTTATATGGTTCACGCTTTGTAATCGTTACTTCCTTAGCACCTGCTTGATCTAATAATTCTTTTACAGTTTTTTCAACGCGCTCCTCTGGATAAGCAGCTACAATTTCTTCGACAACTTCTTTTCCGATTTCTTCAAAATTACCATAGCGTGTACTTTGTTCTACCCATTTACGCTCTTTCACAACGTTAGGCGCAGACATTTGTACTTTCATAATCGCTTCTTTAAAACGATCTGGTAACCCAACTCGCTCTTCCGTTGTTCCATCTGTTAATTTCACCTGCATTGGAATTGTAAAGAACATTTGAATGAATACTTTCACTTCACCAAAATGCGAAAGTTGCTCCCTCTCATCTTCTTCAGTTACTTCTTCTCCAAACACAGCGCGAACTTGTTGCAAAAGTACTTTCCAGTCATACTTCGCATTTCTCTCTACTGCTAAAAAGTCCGCAACATGGTATACACCTTTAATACCTTCAATTTTTAAAATGTGCTGCACTTGCTCTGGCGCTTGTTCCGCATTTTCATTTGTATAATTATTACGTGCTCCTGATGGTAACACTTCATTTAAGATAACTTTCATCGTATTTGGACTTGGCGTTGGTTCAATTGCTTTAATCTTCACGTAAATAAACTCTCCTTTATTGCTTGTTCTTAGCTGTATTGTAACATGTTCTATCGCTATACTCCTACTGAGACGCTTGCTTTTTCTAATCCCGATTATAGTCTTAGTAGAATTGATGAATATCATGTAACAACTACCGCCGATTTATATATCCTTTTTAGTATAATCCCCCTTCTCTCCTTCGCTCAAAAAAGTAGATTGATAATAAAAAGTAAAATGTTAATCAGCTCCTCCCTTCCTTTCGCTGAATTTTAAGATAAGACTCTTACTACCCGTTAATGCAGGATAAATAAAAAAAGGTATTGCTTTGCAACACCTTTTTCTATCACCATAAATTCATTTTATGATGTATTACAATTATTTTGTTACTTCTTTCGTTAAAGATACTCCATCCTTTTCTTTCATTTCACGCTCAAGTTTTGCAATTTTCATATCAAATGTATCACGCTCATGATCTTCATTCATGCGAAGCTCTAAATCACGAATGTGATCTTCAATTTCTTCAAAACGCAAGAACGGATTATTCTCATCCATTTTATGAAGAGCTGTATTCATACGACGGTTTGCATGTGCCATATTTTCGCGAGCCATTAATTCCATGCGCTTTGCATTCATTTCTTTTAGTTTATTCTTCATTTCAGAAAGACGACGTTCTAACTCATCAATTTGCTCCACTACACCTGCATACATTTCTTCTAGACGAGCGACTTGCCCTTCATAATATGCTACTTCTTCTAATGCACGTTCATGCAATTGCATTTCTCCTGCTTCTTGTGCAATTATCGCCTGCTTTGAGCGCTTATTTACGAAATAACGAGCCTGTTCAAGTTCACGGGAAAAGTTAGATTTTAATGTTTTATGACGCTGAATTAATTTTTCAATTTTTGTTACTTCACGCTCACTATCACGTAAATATTGATTTAACATAGCAATTGGATTTTTTCTTTCTTTCTCATCTAATACATTATGAAAATCTGCTAAAATTGCATCGCGTACACGTCCGAATAAAGATTGTTTCATTCTAATCTTCCTCTCTTCTACTTTATGATTTAAATTATTTTATATTAGTTTTTCATTAACTTGTTCCACTCATCTTCAAAGTTGCTATATGGTTTAGAACTTTCTGAAGCAGCATCCACTACTACATCTTTTTCTTTTTTCCACTCACGGTATCCGTAGTATAGAACGACTAACGCTGCAACACCGATTAGTGCTGGGGAATGAGAAAGGGCAATTGACAAGCCGATTAAACCGGCAATACCCCAAGCTAACTTTCCAAAAAATGATTGTGCTCGCACAAATGATTTATAGCTCCAGTACGCAATTCCTGCTCCAATTGCGAATCCTACAATACCAGCAAGACTACCAAGAGCAATTAAAGCCAAAATACCGGCTGCGATA